>NZ_JAYLVQ010000023.1:0-1378 GCF_035818575.1 Halobacillus sp. HZG1 | reverse complement strand
TATTAATACATATCTCTTTTAACTTTCTAGTCAGTGTAAGAGATATTTATTACAGATATTTTCTAGATGGGAATAGTTCTTCTGAACCTTTTCCATCGCCCGTAATTGTTATTGTCGGAGGACTTATTCTGATTTCTTTATTCTTAATATGGATTGTACCTTTTTTAAAAAAACACTGGAAGAGTACTATTAAAAAAGGTCACCCTTTATTAAGTGAATGGTAAGACGTTCTATAAAGTTGTTATTTGGAGTAGTAGTAGGAATTGCAATTTTCGAAGGGATGAAAGAACTAATACAACATTTATTTTAATTGTGAATATATGGGTAATTAAAGTAACGAATACCTTAATTGAAAATCTGCTTCAATATATCTCGGAATCAAGTCTTATAGAAACGGGGGCAATTCTATAACAGAAGAATTGCCCTTTTCTTAATGTTTTCGGCAGGTTAGTTGAAGACTAAGTTTTGAGATAATAGGAAGTGTTGAAACTAAATAGGATTGGTATCGTATGTGTAATAAGAGAAATGAGTTTTGGGCGATTAGGTAAGAATGAAAAAGAAACTTCTAGAAATAAGAGAAAGAGAAGGTGGTGTAAATAAAAATGGACGATATTGTAAGATGCCCTGAATGTGGTAACGATTTAAAGAAAGGATATATTTTCTCTCCTCGAAGAATTTGCTGGTCAGACTCGCCTGATTCCATCTTTGCGGATTTTGGAAGTGAAACATTAATAGGTGATGCATGGTTAAAAGTCAAAAAAGTTCCAGCGTTAAGGTGTGAAGAGTGTAGTGTAGTTATATTCAAACATAAGGAAAACAAAGATATAAAATAGCAATAACTTTGAACTTAACTTATTAAATAAACGGGGGCTTTAATTAAATAATGTCTATCTCAAATTATGTCTTGAATGGTAGTGAAAGGAGGAATTTATGAGCTTTTGGACTTGGGTAGCTATTGCTATCGCCTTGATTAGTGGAATACTTTTTTCTAACTCTTCTAAGAGAAAGGCTGAAAGAAAACATATAGTTGCACTTACTTGGTTTATCATTGCAGTAATCTTATTTTTTGTTTGGTGGTTTACACGTTGACTTAATACAGTTAGTACATAGCTCTATTTGAAGACATCTCGATACTGAGTCTTAAAGAAAGGGGGGGCGATTATCTAACAAAGTGATCGTCTCCTTTTTTAGATGTTTGAGAAGGTTAGTTGAATAAAAAGAAACTTACATAATTCGGCTTCGTTTAATTAGTAAAGGGTTATTTTAAGAAAAAGGCAAGAGGAGGGATTGGTTCTTGTTATAAACCAAGTATCATTTTCTTCCATTAAAGGAGGCAATAACTCCATATTGGCTAATGCTTATTGTGCTAACGGACCAT
>NZ_JAYLVQ010000022.1:0-132803 GCF_035818575.1 Halobacillus sp. HZG1 | reverse complement strand
TTTTTTCCCGCAGGAGTCTCGCCATTCCCCTCCGCCCCTTTGCCAAGGAAGATTCTCGAAAACACTACTTAGAAAATTAGCTTATATGTTTATAGGAAATGGATAATATGTACTCTATCCAATGGACGTTTAGAATGCGTAATCGCTTGATACAAAGCCCTTTTTGCCTGCCTATAGGTGGGAAGGATTAGAACCTTATTTTTAAGTGCAGGGGTTCTATAATCTGCCTATCAAAATCATAAGAGCTGCCTACCTTTTAGTGTTGGTTTCGAGAATCTATTCCATGGTAAAGGGGCGGAGGGAAACGGTGAGACTCCTATGGGACGTGTGGGACAGGTGAGACCCCGGAAGGCGTAGCCTGAGGAGGCTCACCGCCCGCCCCATGGAAAGCGAACCTTTTCCCGTAGCCCCTATGCTCTTATATACATCTCGAAACTGAGTCTTCAAGAAAAGGGAGCTTTAGTTGGACAAGGGGATCGGATTTGATGCAATGTTTGGACGGATTTGGTACGATAAAACTTGATACTTATAAAAGGGGTACGATGTTATGGATCAACAGAAAAAGAACGAGATTTTTGAAAACGCAAAAGCTTGGGTCTTGGAAGCTGGTGAACGAATCAAAACCAACATTGATTCGCCTCGATCCATTGAAACGAAATCCAACCCGAATGACCTGGTCACAGAAATGGATCAGGAAACAGAACAATTTTTCGCAAAAAAAATCAATGATACGTATCCGGATCATTACTTGTTAGGAGAAGAGGGATTCGGTGATGAAATAGAAGACCTTGGAGGAACGGTCTGGATTGTAGATCCTATTGACGGAACAATGAATTTTGTTCATCAAAAAAGGAATTTCGCCATTTCTGTTGGGGTGTATTATGATGGTGTCGGTGAAATTGGTTTGATTTACAATGTCATGGACGGTGTTTTATATACCGCAAAACGAGGCGAAGGCGCCTATAAGAACGAACAAAAGTTACCGCAACTTGATGAAAAACGTCCATTGAATCAATCGATACTCGCACTGAATACTACCTGGTTAATACCTGAAAATCCACACGTAGATCATAAAGGTATGGAAGATTTAGTGAAAAAATTGCGTAGTACAAGATCCTATGGTTCTGCTGCTTTGGAATTTGCTTTTGTTGCTGAAGGGCTTCTGGATGGTTACTTGACGATGACGTTGATGCCTTGGGATTATGCTGCTGGAAGTATCATCGTTCGTGAAGTCGGTGGAATCGTTACCCGTGCCGATCGCGAAGAGTTGGACTTGCTGAACAAAACAACAGTCCTTGCAAGCCGGTCGAACATTCATGAAGAAATATCGAAGGATTACGTTCGTTTGAAAAAATAAAAGAAAGCGACCTCATTCGAGGTCGCTTTCTGCATGATTCAGGATGTTTGCTGATGTTTTCTTTTTCTTCTCAAACCTATACTCATAAGAGCAAATCCAGAAAAGAAAAGGACGGCTGCAAGCCAGAAGATTTCCTGGCCGATAGCAAAACCAACGGCGACAAATGATAGAATAACTAAACTGGCTAATAGTGCTGTGTTCATATGAAAGTTCTTCAAAAGGCTCACCTCTATTCAGGTCTATTATATAGGATTTGTCGATATAATGAAAATGGTTTCACGGGTAGCATCCGGCAGGGCTTTCTAGTATGATAGATAACAGAATAGGGTATCCATGAGGAGGAACATCATGAACGATATGTCCACACTACCTGTGCCGACGGATCTATGGCCGGTGGCCGACTTCTTTTTCCGCGGATTTGGAAGTGAAGTGAATTTAAATGATGAAAGCGAAGTGACCATGCTCTTTCGATCTTTCATGCTTCTATACTTAACGACTGTTATACTTGCCATCCTTACATTCAAACTGGGATTTGCCAGAAAACTACCTTTGATGAAAACGATTGTTGTTTATTCCGTTCTTATCATAGGTACGTTCGTTTTAACTTTGATCCTTGGATTGAATTTACCGCTCCCAGAAAGTTTGGTCGTTGCAGCCTTGATCCTTGGTATTTACCGGATCCGGCTTCACAGAGAACGCGGAGCCCGTCAGCAAAACGAATCATCTTGACTCAAAACCCCCTTTCCTTACTAAGGAAAAGGGGTTTTTTGTTTAGCATTCATGTGCAGAAAGCTGTTCTAATGAGTTCTTAAAGTATATGGCAGGTTTCTCGAAGACTCAGTTTGGTGATGTTTTTTGAGTGGACGATGGAGCTAGACGAACCTTTTCCCGGAGCCCCTAGAATCATATAATCATCTCGAAACTGAGTCTTCCACAAACAGGAGCTTATGTTTAACAAATAAAAAAGAGAGAGGAAAACCTCTCTCTTTCAGTGACTAGCTTAAATGCTTTTCTTTTTTTCTCTCTCTGTTGAAACGGAAATTACCCGTAGCTAAACGTTTTTTTGTGTTATCTTCTATACGATCGTGGCAGGATTGACACATGTACGTGTGAATCCGGCGGTTCCGAAGTCGTTTTGCCTGTAGGCAGTAGCTGTCAATTTTCTCGATTTCATCGCAAATGACGCATTGTACACGCATCTTTTTCACCTCTATTTTCCATTCGATTACATATAGTTTAACATAATAAGTTTTTTATAAATAGATGAGATTTCCACGTTTGACTTCAATAATGAATGGGAAATGTAATTACAGAAGTAGATGAAAGGATGATTTGTTTGAGAAAACGTTGGATTTTCACAGCTATCGGTGCTGCAATTGGAGGAACACTTGCTTACTTCTTAAAAGATGAGGATAACCGTCAGCAAGTCAAAGACAAGGCAAAATCATTCCAGAGTAATTTTGGGAAAACAGAAGACCTTCCTGTAGAGGAAGCAGGGAAGCCTGAGACAGCCTCTCTTGATAATTCAGACATGGTTGCAGAGGGATCTCAATTCGGTGTTCAATACTATAATGAGCTGACAGAAAAAGAAAGAGAAATCCTTGAGAAAAGCAACAGCTAAATCCCTGCGAGGATTTAGCTGTTTTTCTGTTCGTTTAGTCTTGTTTTGATTGTTCTTTTTCAATTTTCTCGAGTTGTTTTTGTTCCTTTTCAGTTACAGAGTCCTGGTTTGAGTTCGATTGTGGCTTTTCTTCAACCGAACCACTCGGCATATAACGACCGACGATTTGACTCAGTTCATCGGTTACAGCTTCCACTGGGTGACCTTCGGACATCTTCTGGCCAAGGCCTCTGAGTCGTTCTACACCATCTGCGTCTGCAATGACAGCCGCCTGCTTTCCGTATGGGTCATGTTTCAAGGCTTCGGCTACAGAGTATTTGATGACGCCAACGCGAGAGCGATCGAGGTCTTTGTCGACATCAATTCCTACAACTACATAGTCGCCAAGAACGAGGGCTGTTGCATCATGAACATCCGGCACTTGTATGGCAAGCTTGGCGAGGTGCCTTGCTGCTTGTTGACTCGTTATGCTTTTCTTTTCTACTGGATCTGAATCGGTGACATATTTCAACTCAGGATCGTTTTGTCGTTCCTGCAGCAGTGACTCTTCACCGCCGTTTTGCTGACACGCAACTAAGGCCAAAAGGGCTGTTAACCAAATTAATTTTCTCAAAGGAATCACCACTTTTTTATTTATAGCCTGTGTCAGCTTGCAGATAATATACAAAAAGGACAGCTTAAAAAGCTGCCCCATCCTTTACTGCAATACGATTTTTTTGATTCCTTTGATCGGTTCGGAACGGTTGGATCCATCTTTGAAATAAAGATGAACGGGCCCCTGCTCTTGCAATGGCTTTCCGTTTTCAGCGAAAAGTAAAAGTGAATCGGATAAAACATCTGCATCGATTACTTCTTCGCCTTCATCCGTGACCAAAGCCGCTTTTTTTACATCGGCTGCTGGTTCGCTGGTATGTAGGAAAGGTTTCAGTGGCATGAGGAAGGTACCTTTCAAAATTCTTTGTTTTTCATAACGATTGATGCTTTTGTTAACTGGTGGATTAATTTTTTGTTGATAGACTTCTCGGTCAAAACGTGTAGACTGGCGTTTTAATTCGTCTTCTTTTGTTGGTTCTACTGGGTTTTCTTCACCTTCGAATACCTCTGAGAACGTTTTTTTACGATCGTCGAAAATCCAGACGGTTGGGTCGAGTGTGATGGGGAATTTAACATTTCCTGCTATTTGAACAATCATGGCTGTGGCCACCTTTCGATTAATAAAAAGTCATCCATCCAAAATCATAGCAAAAAATGAATTCGATTTCATTAAAGGAGGCATGATCCATTGATTAAAGATATTACAGAAAGCGTCTTGGAGGATTGGTTAGAGAATGTCCGACCGTATGCATACGACGGCCAGGTGGCTAACTATATTCCGGCGTTATCACGCAGCAACCCGGAAGATCTCGCGGTCGCTATCCATTATATAGACGGAAATGCAGTAGAAGCTGGAGAAACGGAAGTGAGGTTTACGCTTCAAAGCATATCGAAAGTGATTTCGCTTGCACTTGCTCTTATGGATAACGGAGAAAGTTACGTCTTCGATCGTGTAGGCATGGAACCGACAGGAGATCCGTTTCACTCGATTTACCGTCTGGAACAAATCCCATCCAAACCGCTTAATCCTATGATCAATGCTGGGGCTCTAGCGGTGACCAATATGATCCACGGAGACACGCCTGATGAGAAAGTAGGGCGGTTGTTGAGCTTTATCCATGACTTGACCGATGATCATTCCATTGGTTACAACGAAGAAGTAGCTACATCAGAATTTGAATCTGCTTTTCTGAACAGGTCTTTGCTTTTCTACATGAAGCAGCATCAAATTGTTACAGGAAGCGTCGAGGAAACACTTGATGCCTATACGAAACAATGTGCGATTGAAGTAAATGTCTGTCAACTGGCCCGGATTGGAGCGCTGCTTGCGAATGGTGGAAAGGACATCCATTCTGGTCGCAGAATTATTCCGAAGCATCTTGCAAGAATATGTAAAACCTTTATGGTTACATGCGGCATGTATGATGCTTCAGGATCTTTTGCTATTAAAGTGGGGATACCCGCAAAAAGTGGTGTCTCAGGTTCTGTCCTTGCCTCATTGAACGATTTTGGTGGAATTGCGGTTTATGGACCAAGTCTCGATGAAAAAGGGAACAGCGTTGTCGGCTTGAGACTTTTAGAAATTTTGTCCAATCGGTACGATTTATCGATCTTCTAATTGTTCATTCCAATGTTGCATTTTATTGTGTTAAACGATAAGATAAAAAGAAGAAAGACTTGTACATTGGAGGGGATTTTGATGTTGTCTGATGTGGCTGTGGATCATCGAGAAAAAGCCTATGCCCTTCTAAAAGCTGACGCTGATAAAATATTAAGGTTAATAAAAGTACAGATGGACAACTTGACGATGCCTCAGTGTCCACTCTACGAAGAAGTTTTAGATACACAAATGTTTGGATTATCCCGCGAAATTCATTTTGCGGTTCGCTTGAATTTAATCAGCGACGAAGAAGGAAAAGCACTTTTGGATAACCTTGAAAAACAGTTGAACGTTTTGCATGAGGCTGCACAGAAGTCATGAGATAAGAACTCAAATTGCGACGGTATGTTGTGATTTGAGTTTTTTTATTTTCAGCTTAATACATATTTCTTTGGTTAAGAGGGACGGTTCCCCTGTATGGTTTATTACGAAAATTGTCAGATTTGAAGGAATTTTCGATCCTTGAGTAGAAAGTTAAGTAACAGAACGTACAAATTCCTAAACATAGACAAACAGGGAGTGGAATCATGGCAAATACGAAGAAAATCAATAAAGTACTAGTCGCTAACCGTGGAGAGATCGCTATCCGAGTCTTTCGGGCGTGTACAGAATTAAATATTCGTACGGTCGCCATTTATTCACAGGAAGATACGGGTTCTTATCACCGTTACAAGGCCGATGAGGCTTATTTGATTGGTGAAGGAAAAAAGCCGATTGATGCATATTTGGATATTGAAGGAATTATTGAAATCGCTAAGAGCGTAGGGGTAGATGCCATACACCCAGGATACGGATTTTTATCTGAAAACATTGAGTTTGCTAGAAGGTGTGAAGAAGAAGGTCTTACATTCATCGGGCCGAGCAGTGAACATTTGAATATGTTTGGAGACAAGGTGAAAGCGAGACATCAAGCCGTCCAAGCGGAAATCCCCGTTATTCCAGGAAGTGATGGTCCCGTCAGTGGTCTGGAAGAGATTCGTGCATTTGGGGAGAAGCATGGCTACCCTTTGATGATTAAAGCTGCGATGGGCGGCGGTGGCCGGGGAATGCGTGTCGTCAGAAGTGCTACAACTTTGGAAGAATCTTATGACCGTGCCCGATCGGAAGCACGAGCAGCATTCGGTAGTGATGAAGTTTACGTCGAAAAGCTGATCGAACAACCGAAACACATCGAAGTTCAAATCATTGGAGACCGTGAAGGGAACATTGTCCATCTTTATGAAAGGGACTGCTCTGTTCAGCGTAGGCACCAGAAAGTGGTGGAAATTGCCCCAAGTGTCAGCTTGAAAGATGAAGTAAGAGAGGCTATTTGCAATGCTGCTGTCAAGCTCATGGATAACGTGAAATATATCAACGCAGGAACCGTGGAATTTTTAGTGACCGGTGATGATTTTTATTTTATAGAAGTCAACCCTCGTGTGCAGGTCGAGCATACGATTACAGAGATGATTACCGGCGTTGATATTGTACAGACACAAATTCTTGTTGCGGAAGGGTATGCCCTGCATGGTGACCGTATTTCCATCCCGAAACAAGAGGACATTGTCACACACGGCTATGCCATACAATCCCGTGTGACGACAGAGGATCCTCTGAACAATTTCATGCCTGACACAGGAAAAATCATGGCCTATCGTTCAGGAGGCGGTTTTGGTGTAAGGCTTGATGCCGGAAACGGATTCCAGGGTGCGGTCATCTCTCCTTACTATGATTCTTTACTGGTTAAACTTTCTACGTGGGCACTCAGCTTTGACCAAGCCGCTCATAAGATGGTCAGAAACTTGAAAGAATTCCGTATCCGGGGGATTAAAACCAACATTCCGTTCTTAGAAAATGTGGTTCAACATAAGCAGTTCCTCTCGGGAGAATATGATACAACGTTTATTGATCGATCTCCAGAGCTCTTTGTTTTTCCAAAGCGAAAAGACCGCGGGACGAAAATGTTGTCGTATATTGCTGACCGAACCATCAATGGTTTCGAAGGATATGGAAATCGCAGGAAACCGAGCTATTCCAAACCGAGAATTCCAATCATTAAGCATTCGGAACCGATCCCGGGTGGAACGAAACAAATACTTAATGAACGAGGTGCTGAAGGTCTTGCCACGTGGTTGAAAGAACGGAATGAAGTGCTGCTCACAGATACAACGTTCCGTGATGCCCACCAGTCGCTGCTCGCTACCCGTGTACGGACGAAGGATCTTGAGAATATTGCGGAACCGACCGCCCGACTTTTACCTGATTTGTTTTCATTAGAAATGTGGGGAGGAGCAACGTTCGATGTCTCGTATCGTTTCTTGAATGAAGATCCATGGGAGCGTTTGTTGAAATTGAGAGCAAAAGCACCGAATGTACTTTTCCAAATGCTCTTAAGAGCTTCCAATGCAGTCGGATATAAAAACTACCCCGACAATCTCATTCGCGAATTTGTTGAAAAAAGTGCCTCCGCCGGCATTGATGTCTTCCGTATTTTCGACAGCCTGAACTGGGTGGAAGGTATGAAGCCTGCTATCCACTCTGTGAGGGAGAGTGGAAAAGTGGCTGAAGCGGCTATGTGTTATACAGGCGACATTCTTGATAGCAGCCGACCGAAATATGATCTCGCCTACTATAAAAAGCTGGCGCTTGAACTTCAGGAAGCAGGAGCACATATCCTGGGCATTAAAGATATGGCCGGCCTCCTCAAACCGGAAGCGGCTTATCAGTTGATCCATACATTGAAGGAAACTGTCGACATCCCGATCCATCTTCATACACACGACACCAGCGGGAATGGGTTGTTCACGTATGCCAAAGCGATTGAAGCCGGTGTTGATGTTGTAGATGTGGCAACGGGTTCAATGGCAGGATTGACCTCTCAGCCAAGTGCCAACAGTCTTTATTATGCCCTTGAAGGTAGTAAGCGGAAACCGAATGTGAATATCTCTGCTTACGAAGAGCTCGGCCATTACTGGGAAGACACGAGGAAATACTACCAGGATTTCGAAAGTGGTATGATGGCCCCGCATACAGAAGTGTATGAACACGAAATGCCGGGAGGCCAATACAGCAACTTACAGCAGCAGGCAAAAGCGGTCGGTTTAGGACACCGATGGGATGAAGTTAAGTCTATGTACCGCCGTGTAAATGATATGTTCGGAGATATCGTGAAAGTGACTCCTTCTTCCAAAATCGTCGGTGATATGGCCCTTTACATGGTTCAGAATGAATTGAATGAAGATGATATTTATGAAAAAGGCGATTCTCTTGATTTCCCTGACAGTGTCGTTGAATTTTTCCAAGGCTATCTTGGGCAGCCTTACGGTGGGTTCCCAGCTGAACTTCAACGGATCATTTTAAAAGGCAGGGAGCCGATCACGGTAAGACCAGGGGAGCTTTTAGAACCAGTCGACTTCAACAACTTGAAAGAAACCCTGTTCCATTCTCTTGATCGTCAAGTCACAAGTTTTGATATGATCAGCTATGCTCTTTATCCAAAAGTGTTCATGGATCATCATAAGTTCAGGGAGCAGTACGGAGATATGTCCGTTCTCGATACTCCGACCTTCTTCTATGGCATGAGACTTGGTGAAGAAATTGAAGTAGATATTGAACAAGGAAAGACCTTGATCGTGAAGCTTGTGTCCGTGGGTGAGCCGCAGATCGATGGGACCCGTACCCTATACTTCGAATTGAATGGGCAGCCCCGGGAAGTCGTTGTGAAGGATGAAAACGTGAAAGCGGCTGTTCAGCAGCGTCCGAAAGCAGACAAAGCGAACAGTAAACATATTGGAGCAACGATGCCGGGGACGGTCATTAAAGTGTTGTCCAATAAAGGTGAGGAAGTGAAGAAAGGCGATCACCTGATGATAACGGAAGCGATGAAAATGGAGACGACCGTCCAAGCTCCTTTTGATGGAGTCATCAAGGATATTTATGTAGAAAACAACGAAGCCATCCATGTTGGAGATTTACTAATCGAATTTGAATAAAAAGGAGAGGAAGGGTACCAGAACCTTCCTCTCTTTTTTTTACGGTGAATTTCTTGAAGGCATTGATGGAAAGTTAAAAACCTCAGAAACATGGGATCTGAGGTTTTTCATCTGAATTATTTCATGGAACGTTCATATTTGGAACTTCTGGAAGACAGTAACAGAAAGTAGGATAAAACGCCGATGTAAAGAGAAATAATCAGCGCATGCAGCAGAGCCAGACCTAAATGAACATAGGTTATAATGACGAACGCACCTACGAGTACTTGAGCTACCATAAGAATGGAAGCGAACATCCAGCCTTTTTTCATGATGGGGCTGTTCTTGTAATCTTTCAAAGCTTTCAAGGTAAGTAGGACCGTCCATATCAGAACGCCTCCTGCCAGGGCGCGATGTCCCATTTGAATCCATTGAGCTGTCCCGTAGGATGAAAAGTCGAAAGGGGATGCATTCGCACACATCGGCCAGTCCAGGCAAGCCATTGATGAGTAGGTGTGACGGACGAGAGCCCCTGTGTAAACAACGATTAATGTATAGGCTGTTAAAGTATAAATATGAAACCTGAAGTCTTTTCGGATGGATAAAGACCGTGCATCGAATTTCCGATCGATTTCAAATATGATCAACATCAGTAAGAGAACAGCAGCAAAGGACACAAGGGAAATGCCGAAGTGGATAGCCAGTACAAAATCAGACTGTCCCCACTTTACGGCAGCAGCTCCGATCAAACCTTGGGCGAGCAGGAAAAAGAAAGCGAGAAATGAGAGGAATTTCACCTCACGTATATGACCGATTTTCACCCAGGCCAGTATAGAAAGTCCCAGTACCAGTAAACCAACGCCGCCTGATACAAGGCGGTGGCTCAATTCTATGATTAAAGCAAGGTCAATGTTCGATGGGAACCATTCACCATGACATAAGGGCCAGCTGTTTCCACACCCCATACCTGAGTCAGTTTTAGTGACGAGAGCTCCGCCTAATAAAACGAGTAGCATACCTAATGTCGCAAGTACAGACAACAACTTCAATAATCGCATGGCATGAAGCCACCTCCATTCCGGTCAAAAGAACACGGAGGATATCATACCATTTAACCTCTCTAAAATCACTAAAGTCTTGAAAAAAACTTGCAATATGAGTCAGGTTTTGCTAGAAATAAAAGGGTGTGTTTGATATAGCCACATTCTCACTTTCTCAGGTATTCCCACACACAGCGTTAAAATCGTTGAGAATGGTAGATACTAAGAGTGAGTGGCGTTTCACAAAGTTGTCACAAAAAAATAAAATTGTTGAGTTTAAATAGATAGAACTACGATTACATGATACAATTATTTTGATGTTTCTTGTCATCCTTAAGGATGTAAGAATGGAAATAGCCCTCGGTGAAATCATTGATAAATAATGACTCACAGGTTTTCTTCTTAAGAGGGTGGTAGAAGGAGGAAGATAATACGATGGACAATCCAAGAACAGTCGAATCTGCTTCTACAGAAATGATCCAAACAAAAACCAATGACCATTCTTTGTTAGCTGATATAAAGAGCTTGATCAAAGTCGGTATCATTAATTCTAATTTGATTACTACATTCGCAGGATTTTGGCTGGCTCTCCATTATACTGGTACACTATTTTTTGATCAGTGGGTCACTTTCCTGCTGACGATGCTCGGAACCGCTTTCGTAATTGCCGGCGGATGTATTCTTAACAATTGGTATGACAGAGACATTGACCCGATCATGTCACGGACGAACAATCGTCCGACAGTGACAGGAACGATGTCTTTATCATTGATAAAAACATTGGGGATCAGCGTATCCATTCTTGGATTTGTCACATTGCTCCTCACAACATGGCAAGCGGCCTTGTGGGGCGCATTTGGCTGGTTCGTCTACGTCGTCCTATACACGATGTGGACAAAGAGAAAGTACACGATTAATACAGTGGTTGGAAGCTTCTCAGGAGCTGTACCACCATTGATCGGTTGGGCTGCTGTTGATCCAGGATTGCAATTGGAAGCATTGATTTTGTTTCTCATTATGTTTATTTGGCAGACGCCTCACTTCCTGGCACTCGCCATGAAGAAGAAGGATGAATACAAAGCAGCTGGAATTCCGATGCTCCCTGTTGTGCACGGATTCGAGATGACAAAACGTCAAATCGTCGTTTATGTTGCTTGTCTGCTCCCATTACCGATTTATTTAGCTTCTCTCGGCACGGTCTTTCTCATCACGGCCTACGTGCTCTCTATTGGCTGGTTGGCTTTAGGGATCGCAGGCTTCTTCATGAAAGACGACTACAAGTGGGCGACATGGATGTTCATTTTTTCCTTGAACTATCTGACGATCATGTTCTTTATGATGGTCATCGTCACTTTGCCATTCCCATTTTAAAGAACTGACCTCCTACCAGGAGGTCAGTTTCTAAATAAAAAAAGCATTACAAGAGAAAGAGAGGTATGACGCATGAGAGGTTGGATGGGAAGATTCCGTTCTTTATTCTTATTTGGTGCGCTAACCATGCTCCTTACCGGATGTGGTATTGAAAACATCAGTGCACTGAAGCCAAAAGGGTATGGCTCGGAATTATTATTTGATCTTATGTTGATCAGTATTGCGATAATGGTTTTCGTTTTCGTAATCGTTATGGCCATTTATGCTTTCGTTCTTCTCCGTTATCGTGAGAAGAAAGGGCAGGAACACATCGTTCCGAAACAAACAGAAGGGAACAAAGCTTTGGAAGTGATTTGGACAGTCATTCCAATTATTTTGCTGCTTGTGCTGGCAATCCCTACTGTGCAAGCGACTTTCGACCTCGCTGATCAATCGACGCAAGGAGATGAAGGCGTTTTAACGGTCGATGTCACAGGTAACCAATATTGGTGGCAGTTTGACTATGCAGATCAAGAGATCTCTACTAGTCAGGAAATCTACATCCCTACAAATGAAAGGGTATACTTAAACATGAAAGCCAGTGACGTGATCCACTCCTTCTGGGTACCGGCAATTGCAGGTAAAATGGATACCATCCCCGGTGAAAACATGAACACTATGTACTTAGAAGCTTATGAAGAAGGGGTTTATGAAGGATTTTGTGCTGAACTTTGCGGACCTTCCCACTCCCTTATGTACTTCAAAGTAATCGCTGTCAGCCCTGATAAGTTTGATCAATGGGTCGAAGACATGCAGAATATCGATCCTGAAGAGACAGCATCTGCAAGTGAAGGTAAACAGTTGTTCAACGATAACTGCATGAGTTGTCACGCAATTGGTGGCGCGTCAGCTGGTGTAGGGCCGAACTTAGGGAACTTTGCAAATCGCGAGAAAATTGCAGGAGTCCTTCAGCCATCGAAAGATAACCTTGTCGATTGGATTCTTCATCCAGATGAAGTTAAGCCTGGCAACCAAATGCCAGCACAGCTTGTCGAACCAGGAGAAGCAGAGAAAATCGCTGATTATCTTCTAGAGTTGGATCACTCGGATGTAGGAAAAGATCTTGAAATGCAAAGCGTCGAAGAGTAAGTATTTATGAGTAAGAGGTTGAAAAGGGAGGTTAAAGCGTGAGTACTGCAGTAGCACAAAAACGTGGGCTCGGCGCTGTGATTTGGGATTACCTGACAACAGTAGACCACAAGAAGATCGCGCATCTTTATTTGGTCGCTGGGGGGCTGTTTTTCCTAATCGGTGGGCTCGAAGCCATGATAATTCGTATCCAGTTGATGAAACCAGACAATGATTTCATTTCTGCTGGACTTTACAATGAAATGATCACGATGCACGGTACAACGATGATTTTCTTAGCGGCGATGCCGCTCATCTTTGCCATTATGAACGCCGTTGTCCCCTTACAGATCGGGGCAAGGGACGTTGCCTTTCCATTCTTGAACTCCTTAGGTTTCTGGTTGTTCTTGTTTGGAGGACTTTTACTGAACGTATCCTGGTTTACAGGTGGTGCACCGGATGCCGGTTGGACCAACTATGCACCATTATCGACGACTTCACCCGGGCACGGAGTAGACTATTACGTCATGGGTCTACAGATATCCGGTGCCGGAACATTAATCGGAGGAATTAACTTCCTTGTAACGATTGTAAACATGAGAGCACCTGGTATGACGTATATGCGTATGCCATTGTTCACTTGGTCTGTGTTCGTCACAAGTACGTTGATTCTATTTGCTTTCCCTGCTTTGACAGTAGGGCTATTCCTTATGATGTTTGACCGTATGTTCGGATCTGCATTCTTCGATGTAGGTCTTGGTGGTAATGCCATCATCTGGGAGCACTTATTCTGGATCTTCGGTCACCCGGAAGTGTACATATTGATTCTTCCGTTGTTCGGAGCTTTCAGTGATATCTTTTCCACATTCTCTAAGAAACGTCTTTTCGGATATTCAGCGATGGTATTTGCTACTGTTTTGATCGGATTCTTAGGGTTCATGGTATGGGCCCACCACATGTTCACAGTTGGTATGGGACCAATTGCTAACTCCATTTTTGCTGTTGCGACAATGGCGATTGCCGTACCTACAGGAATCAAGATCTTCAACTGGTTATTTACGATGTGGGGCGGACAAATTCGAATGACGGCAGCAATGCTATGGTCCATCGCATTTATCCCATCATTCACCATTGGTGGAATGACCGGGGTTATGTTGGCTGCCGCCGCAGCTGACTTCCAGTATCATGATACGTATTTTGTAGTCGGACACTTCCACTACGTTATCGTGGGCGGAGTTGCCTTTGGACTATTTGCTGCACTACACTACTGGTGGCCGAAAATGTTCGGTAAAGTTTTGAATGAGAAGCTGGGTAAACTGGCGTTCTGGCCGTTCTTTATCGGTTTCCACTTGACTTTCTTTATCCAGCACTTCCTCGGTCTTATGGGAATGCCGCGCCGTTACTGGGTCTTCCTTGAAGGACAGGGACTTGCTACAGGAAACTTAATCAGTACAATCGGTGCTTTCTTAATGGCAATCGGTACGATTATTTTCCTTATTAACGTCGTGTACACAGCAGTAAAAGAGAAGAAAGCGGATGCAGATCCTTGGGAACATGGCCGTACCCTTGAGTGGGCCATTCCATCTCCACCGCCACACTACAACTTCGTACAGACACCACTCGTACGTGGTCTTGATCCTTTATGGGTGGAAAAAATGGATGGAAAAGAAGGTATGACACCTGCAGAGCCGCTAGGTGACATTCATATGCCGAATGCTTCCATTCTGCCATTTACGATGTCCCTAGGATTATTCATCGCCGGCTTCGGTTTTATTTACCAGGTCGATGATCCAATGTGGTTGATCGCTGTCTTTGTAGGTATGGGAATCACACTTGGTTCCATGTTGATCAGATCTGTTAAAGACGATTTAGGTCACCATATTCATAAAGAAGAACTTGAAGAAGATATTAAGAAGGGGGTTGGCAAATAATGAGTTCTGAAGATGTACTCAATCCAAAACGTATGCCGCACGATCCGGAAAAAGCCACCCTTGAAGGAAAAAACAAATTCATTGGCTTCTGGTTTTTCCTTGGTGGAGAAACCGTATTGTTCGCCAGTCTATTTGGTACGTACCTTGCTTTGAATGGTTCAACGCAAGGAGAGAATACACCTGAGCATTTGTTTGGCTTAGAACTCGTATTCATCATGACGATGCTTCTTCTGACAAGCTCGTTAACAAGTGTTTATGCGATGTACCACATGAAGAATCAGGACTTCAAAAAAATGCAAATGTGGTTGGGAATCACAGTATTTTTAGGACTCTGCTTCCTTGGTATGGAGATTTATGAGTTTTATCATTACATCCATGAATATGGATTCACGTTCCGCTCTTCTGCATTTGGATCGGCTTTCTACACGCTTGTCGGTTTCCACGGAGGCCACGTTCTCTTTGGACTCAGCTGGATTGTGACGCTAATGATCCGTAACCAGAAGCGTGGATTGAACCTCTATAACGCGCCGAAGTTTTATATTGCAAGCCTTTATTGGCACTTCATCGACGTTGTATGGGTGTTCATCTTTACAGTCGTGTATCTTATGGGAAAGGTGGGTTAATCCATGGCAGATCAATCTCATTCCAAACCCATTCATCATCGTGAGTATGAAAAGAAGCAGCATCGTGAAGAAATGAAGCAGCAGGTTCTTACTTTTGCTTTGATGATTTTGTTTACGTTGGTTGCGTTCGGAATGGTTATTATGGAAGTCAACTCTTACTTCATCATTCCGACATTGATTATCCTTGCAGTCGTTCAGGTTGCCTTTCAACTTTATTACTTCATGCACATGAAGAATAAAGGTCATGATATGGTTGCTCTCATGATGTACGGAGGAGTAGTTATAGCTGCTTTGACGATCATCGCGTTCACATCCATTATCTGGTGGTAAATTATACGATTCATGAAAAAAGACCGGGTTCCGGTCTTTTTTCTTTATATTCGTTAGAGATCTATGACTAAATTATGAACAATGCATGAATTCCTGATGTACGCTCGTTTTTTCGGCGAGAATTAGGTAAAATGGAGAAGTACAAGTAAAACAATTCGGGGTGAGACACCAATGTGGTTAGAACTTCAAATATTTGGCTTCCGTGCTTTATGGAGCCCGTATTATTTCGTATTCGTTCTGTTATTATCCGCCTTGTATTTCTACATAACAGGACCAGGACGTAAAAAGGGAACGGACCGTCCGAGTGCGTTTCAGCAATTTATGTTCTATAGCGGAATGCTGCTTTTATACATCGTCAAAGGATCTCCTGTAGACTTGCTTGGGCATATCATGTTCACCGCCCACATGACGCAAATGGCCATCTACTATTTGCTGTTTCCGATCCTTGTCATCAAAGGGATTCCTATATGGATATGGGAAAAAGTTTTTGCAGCTAAAGGCTTGAAATCTGTGCTGCATCTTCTTACGAGACCGTTGATATCCTTGCTGCTTTTCAATGGACTGTTTTCTATGTATCACATGCCTGTCGTTTTTGATTACGCAAAATCCAGCGATCTGGCGCACACAGTCATTACAACGATCATTTTGTTCGTCGCATTTTGTATGTGGATTGCTGTCTTTCCTCCACTCGAGCGCCTGGACAGGTTAAGCCCGATTTTAAAAATCGGCTTCATTTTCGCCAATGGTGTGCTGATTACGCCGGCTTGTGGCCTCATTATTTTTGCTGGAGCACCGCTTTATGAAACCTACTCCGAAGCAGGTGCATGGATGCAGGCGATGAGTTTATGCGTACCTGCGGACGTTCTGAACGGTCTTTCATCAAACTTGAGTGGGCCGAAGTATTTTACACCAATGCCACTGATTGAGGATCAGCAGTTAGGCGGAATCATCATGAAGATTGCGCAGGAGATAATTTTCGGTGCAATCATCGCTTATATTTTCTTCAGTTGGTTTAATAGGGAAAGAGATACGATTGATCCACTGCCAAGTCAAGTACAGACAGAATCTTAGAGAGTTGTTAGAGGGGAAGAGGTGGAAGTATGCCGTTATTGCCGACACTGAGTACATTCTTCATTGTATTAAGTGCTGTACTCGTCGCTATCGGTTGGGTACTGATTGTAAAAAACAAGAGAAGCTCGCATCGTAAAGTGATGATCGCAGCTGCTATCAGTGCTCTGACTTTTTTCATTATTTATTTAAGCCGCACGATTTTTGTGGGGAACACAAGCTTCGGGGGACCCGATGATGTGAAGATCTATTATACAATCTTCTTGATTTTTCATATCTTACTGGCCACAGTCGGCGCTGTTTTCGGAATAGTGACTTTGACATTCGCTTTCAAACGTAAGATTAAGAAACATCGTAAAATCGGTCCTGTTACGAGTATCATTTGGTTTTGTACAGCAGTGACGGGAGTCGCCGTTTATCTGCTGTTGTACATCATCTATGATGGTGGAACGACAACAAGTATGATCAAAGCGATATTAGGGACATAAAAAACAACGGATCGTTGAATAGCGATCCGTTGTTTTTGGTTTATCTTGGGTTGGTAAAGGGAAAGAGTGTATGGATGCATAAATTTCCATATACATAAAAACAGGAAAGGGATGACCCACTATGGAATTGAAAACAGAGAGATTACAGCTATTCCCGATTACTTTAGACCTTGCACAGACACTCATGAAAAATTCGCTCGCTTTTTATTATAAGTTCCAGCTGCCCTGGAATAAAAACTGGCCCCATGACGGCTTGAAGGCGCTGATGCCCATGTATGCCGAACGCTTGGAGAACGACTCGGATGAATTGGGGTTTGGTCCATGGGTCATGATTGACTCGGCAGGCGAGCATGTGATCGGAGATATTGGATTCAAAGGGAGACCAGATCCTGAAGGCAACGTAGAGATTGGGTACCATGTGGTTGCTTCAGAAAGAAATTACGGTTATGCTTCTGAAGCCGTTCAAACTCTTTGTGAATGGGCTTTTAACCATCCAGAGGTCGAGGGAATTGAAGCGCAGTGTGATAAAGATAATATTCCTTCACAGAAAGTGTTGATTAATAACGGATTTAATCATACCGGAAGAAGTATGGATATCCTCGTGTTTAAGAAAGAGAAAAAGATTCATCAAAAAGAAAATACGATGAATAAAGAATTTTAAAAACCTGAAGCGTCGCTTCAGGTTTTTTTCTTCTTTATAGTTTGTAATTCCAACGAATGATGCCCGCTTCCTTAGCGGAATTAAAAGCAATGACAACGAGCGGACCTAGGATGAATCCGAGGAGTCCGATTAATTGTAAACCTAAATACATGGCAATCAATGTAGCAAGTGGTGATAACCCGATGTGTCTTCCCATGACCTTCGGTTCGACGGTCCTTCGGATAGCAAGAAGGACAATGGCCAGCAAACCAAGTTTTGTACCAATCGCAATATCACCGACAATAAGCATATACACAGACCATGGACCAAGAATGACAATGGAACCAATAATAGGTATGAAGTCAATCGCCCATATGATCAACGACATGATTAAGGCGACATCGGGAGCGATCCATAATAAACCGATCAATGATACGACGAATATAACAATACTGACAAGAAATTGTGCTTTTAAAAACCCGAACACGACATAGGAAAGACGTGCGTTCATGAATTTCACTTTTTCCGAAGTCGCTTCTGTGAACTGATCGTGCATCTTATCCCTCAGACGTGGTAGTTCAAGCATGAACAGAAATAAGGCGATTAAATACACGAGAAAACTTACGAGCAGTTCTGGTATTTTAGCAGCTGCAGCGGCTATGTTGGACAGCTGCAGCTTTTCAGAAATGGCCGTGGTCGTCCTGTCGATCGCATTCATCATTTCTGTTGTCACTTTATCTACGAATTCTTTAGGCATGGATTGGGAAAAACTAGCCATGTGTTTTTCCCAATCCAACAGCACATTATTGATTTGATTGATGTACTGGGGCGCATTATCTGCCAATTGCACGATTTGAGTGACGGCACGGGTTACAGCGAATGTTCCTAAGAGTCCAAGAAAGACAAGGAACAATAGGAATACAATCGTAACGGACATTTTCCGATTGATACGGAACTTGAACTGAAAGAACCTTACCGCCGGATTTAAAAATAGTGCTGTAACAAAAGCTAATATCAATGGAATAGAGACAGGTAAGATGAAATACCCTGCAATGATGAGTAAAGCGGAGATTAAAATTAAAATCCACTGTTTTTTTGATAGATATCGGAACAATTTATGTACGCGTCTCCTTTCCCCATAGGCCAATCCTAAATGCAGTCTTTACTTCCTTTTAAAAAAGTCGCTCACCATACAATGATGTGCGACTGTTGTTCATCCGGTAAGCGTGGATGATTAATTATATACGGCGATCGGAATCCGTGGACAGTTCTTCGACTTTCTTAAGAACTTCCTCGTTTTCGTTTTCTTCCGCCCATTTTTTCAGCTTGTCCAGGACCACATGTTCAGGCACTTGACTGTGGTATTTTTTCGCAGGTTCGCTTACTTTGGAAACCAATGATTTTGCTTTGGAAATGATACTGTCGGTAAACCCTTCCTGATGACCATATTCCACACCGTGTGGGTAGTAGTGGCGACCTAGAAGCGGTTTCATTAAACGGACAACAGCATCTCCCTTATCTATATCCCCTTCAAGGGCAAATCCCTGAATACGGATATAATAAGTGATGTTTTTTTCTGGAGCGGGTATTTTATAATCGTATGTGACGCGCTCATAATCCCACGATCCTCCGAGGATGAATCCATTACTTTCCATGATTTCTGTCAATGGCTTATAGTCTACAACCAGACCTTCAATCCCAGTACCTTCTAATTTCATTTGTTCCACCTCGCAATTGTTATGTAACTTACCTCATTTTAGTATGAAAAGGTAATGCTTGCAATTTTGACATGACAAATGTCCTGCCATACGTTTAATATCTGTGATTACGTTCTCATTATACTAT
Organism: Halobacillus sp. HZG1; assembly: GCF_035818575.1. NCBI lineage: Bacteria > Bacillati > Bacillota > Bacilli > Caryophanales > Bacillaceae > Halobacillus > Halobacillus sp. HZG1. The sequence goes on along the minus strand of NZ_JAYLVQ010000022.1, from coordinate 113,178 downwards.
AAAAGGAAACCGGATGCATGTAATAAATTCGGTAAAAAGGGGACAATAAACATTGATCATGATTAATGAGGAGGATCTTTCATGAAAAGTGTAAAAGATATCATGACAAGCGATGTCTCCATCTGTCATACGAATGACCAGTTGAGTGACGCAGCTTCTATGATGAAAGAAAAGAATGTCGGCGCTATTCCTGTCTGTGATGATCAAGGAAACCTGATGGGTATGGTAACGGACCGTGACTTGGTTATTCGTGGATATGCAGCGAAAAAACCTGATTCCACACCGATTCAACAAGTGATGAGTGATCGCATGTACAGCTGTACACCGGATTGTTCATTAGAAGAGGCGAGCAGAATCATGGCTGAGCACCAGGTACGTCGTCTACCTGTAGTAGAAAACGGGAAACTGTCCGGTATCCTTTCTCTAGGTGACTTATCGACAGAAGAAATGTCCGACCATGCTGCGGGTGTTGCATTGCAGGATATCTCTGAACGTCCAGAGCTTCACTAATTACAATGGCCTGCTTCATTGGGAGCAGGCTTTTTTCTAATGAATGGAATGAATCATCTCTTTCTAATCATAGCCCCCAATCAAGCCGCTTATACATAAAACAAATGGGTCTTTAACGAGGTGTCCGATATGATGAAAAAATCCGTATTCTTATCTTTGGTTATCCTTTTTTCTGTTGGTTTGTTCCTCCTGTTGAATCCTCCTATAGAAAAACAAGTGGTCAAAGAGTTTTCAAAACCGGCCCTAGAAACGATCGGCCAGCCCGAGTCCGGTAATGAAGCGGGATTTTTCTCGTTTCGTGGTTTATCCTCCAGTGCTTTACTGGAGGAAATGGGAGAACCGCTGAGGAAGGATTCCAGTGAATACGGATATGACTGGTGGGTATATGGCTCGGATGAAGAGGTCGACATGCAGTTCGGTATTCAGGACAGAGAAGTGGTGACAGGGGTTTTATTTAAGAAGGATGCGGGGCCCGTTCGTGTCCATGATTCTTATGAAGAGGTCGCTACCTCTTATCCCTTTGAATCTTCCTATCGTCTGGATAGTGAAGGAGCTTATACCTTGGAGCTGACAGAAAAGGATATCGCTGAAAGGCCTGTGATTTCTTTAGGCGATCGCTGGTCAGCTCAGTTATACTTCGACAACGTAACTAAAGAAATCTTTGCGATACGGATGTTGAGAAATGATGTTCTTCTCAAACATCAACCTTACAAAATCGTCTATCGAGGCACTCTTCCTTTACAAGAGGTGTTGGACAAGAAAGCATGGAGCAGAATTGAAGATGGCATGGAAGCACAAATCCTATTGATTACCAATGGCGTCCGTGCTATCCATGATGCCAGTCCACTGTTAGAACATGAAGAAGCCTCTTTCGTTGCTTATGGACATAGTCGGGATATGGATCAGAATAACTACTTTTCTCATTATTCGAAAAATGGAGATGGTCTGAAGGAACGGTTGGGTGAAATCTTATATGTGCGAGCGGGTGAGAACATTGCCTCTCAATACGTAGACGCCACCGCAGCGGTCCATGGGTGGCTGAACAGTCCAGGGCACAGAAAAGCTCTTCTTGATCCTCATTACACACACCTTGGTGTCGGCGTTCACGGTCGGTATTATACTCAGAATTTCTTGACTGTCCCATGAACGCCCGTTTCTTTTCTGCATAGGCTATACTGTAGTTCTTACAGTGAGGTGTAAAAGGGATGAGTACAAATGAATTGCACCCGAGCGTCCAGCAGTTCAAAGCCTTTGTCAACAAACACCCGAAAGTAAAGGGACAGTTGAGGAAAAATCATAAATTGATCCAAAGTTACTACGAGAAGTATATGATCCTCGGCGAAGATGACCCTTTCTGGGATTCCCTTCCATCTGCAAAAAAGGAAAACTCGACAGCGAAGATGGACTGGATCAAACAGCTGGGTGGTCTCATGGAAGACATCAATTGGGAAGAGGTTTCAAGACAAATCGATGAACTGAACGGAGCAATCGGCCAATTTCAACAGCTGATCACCAACGTCAAAAAAGAGTCAGGGAAGAATCAAAAGGAAATGGAGTACCCTTATTACTAAAAAACAGGGCAGGTGGAAAAGATCTTTCATTTCCATCTGCTTTCCTATTTGATAAGATAGAAGATGGAGGTGGACATGTACTATGCTAGCTACAATGGAGATTGTCGATCTGCTGGACCACTCGGAATCGATTGGGCAGATGGTCATGCATTCAGAGACCATGCAAGAATACCAGGACGCTAAATCAGCTCTTGAGAATGATAAAGAGGCGCAAAGGCTCATTAAAAGCTTTGCAGATATGAAAGAACACTATGAGGATGTGCAGCGTTTCGGACGTTATCATCCCGATTACAATACCATCATGAAGAAAGTCCGCTCCGTAAAAAGAGAGATGGACATGCATGAAACGGTAGCTCACTTTAAAAAAGCTGAACGCAATATCCAGAAACTGCTGGATGAAATCAGCGAAAGTGTAGCTTTCAGTGTAAGTGAGCAAATCAAAGTGCCGAAAAATGGCATGGCCCTTACCGACACAGGTTGCAGTGGCGGATGCGGAAGTGGCGGCAGCTGTGGTTGCGCATCTTAAGGATTAGTGAAACGAATACAGTCGTCGCATAAGTTCCCACAGCAGAACATTTTACGCTGGGGAACTAAAAAGCGGACGCGATAAACATAGAGCGCCTGATTCTTGCGTACATAGCTCATCGCAAGGGTCAGGCGTTTTCCTTTCATCGCTTTAGATGCACACCACTTTAAAATCTCTTCTATATCTTTTTTTGTCGTCCCTTCTTCCGGTTGAAGATAGACGAAAGGGATTCCCGCGACCTTTTTTAAAACCACCCCATTGATTTTATCCGATTTTTGTAAGAGCTCTTCAAAAACAAGGGATGCCCGTTCATGGTCTGTGAGCATGAACACCAACCTCCTCATTGCCGTAAGCGGGGATATTTGGTAAACTGACGTTAATCTATTATGTTCGATGGGGAGTAGAGTCAAACAATGATCCGAACTAAACGACAAGGACTAATCGTATATTTTCAACATATGAAAAACATCCGACAGATTAAGAAACATGGACATTTGATTCACGCATCTAAAAAAATGAAGTATGCCTTATTGTATGTGAATCAGGAAGATATCGAGTTTAAAATGGAAAAACTTGAACGCTTACCTTTCGTTTCCCGTGTTGTGCCTTCCTATAAACCGGATGTTCGCACGGAATATGAAGGAGCGAAGCCCGACAAAGCCAAACAGTACGATTATAAGATGGGTATCTGACTTCAAAAAAAAGCGTCCGCTCTAAAACGGACGCTTTTTTTAATTGTGTAAAGTACAGGGTGAACCTGTTTCAGCTTAGTGGTGCAATGAATTTATTCATTCGTAGAATTCCAATTAAATGCTGATAAAAAAGTTCGGTCTCAGGAAAAAGGTTGGAAGGTTTAATAGTGAATTCTGCGATTTCCTTTCCTGCCTGCTCGACCATATCTTTATACATCTCAAAGCGTTGATTCGGCTTTTCGTGCGGGTTGGGGATGCCTTCCCTGCAAATATAAATCGGCTGAAATTTATCATGATACGCAGGTTTCATCACTAAAGATAAGGAAGCGACCGGTTCGCCGTTTTTTTCACTGTAAAAAGCGATGGCATGCTGGATCCGTTCAGGCATCCGCGTCCCAAGGTCGATGAGTTCATAAATATCCGCATAGCCTTCGCCAAGTTCAATAAATTTTTGTATCATAGATATGTACACCCTTTCTAATCAGTTGTGATATTCATTAATTACTAGTTATTCAAGTATATGACAGGAGCGTTGAAGACTCAGTTTCGAGATGTTTTTCGGGGTTCGTTGCTGTATTGGGCGTAAGAGGTGGTTGGAAAGCGAGCTATTCCCCGCAGCCCCCACTCCACTCAACAAAAGTATCGAAACTGAGTCTTCTACAATCGGGAGCTTATCTGCAATAAACATTGAGATATAAGAGAGTAGTCTATTAAACAATCAAATTAAAGGTAGCACGAAAGCTTGTGCATGTAAATTGGAAAAGGAGGGGAGAAGGGTGAAGCTCTTATGGATTCCGCTTACTTTACTTCTCAGTGTGTCCACCCTCATGCTCCTTTATCATTGGGACCGAGCAGAAGCGGGTAGCAAAGACGGCAATAGACCATCAAATTTGGACGTTACCATGACAGTCAAGGAGAATAAGCTCCAGTTTGGCTATACATATGAACATTTAAAGGCAGGGATCTACACGCTCGAGACACCGGAAAAAGCAACAGCAATTGCGTGTTCGCAACAAGGAGGCACATGTCGTATTACGAACCAAGAAAATCCAGAAATGATCTTAGAGAAGGAAGGGGAAGTTCTTGTTGATTATACAATGCCGATGCCTGAGAATGAGGTCATCAACGACTGGATGTTAGTTTTGAAAAAAGAGGGACGTGTGGTGCAGCTTCCCTTTTCATTGACCATTCAGGATTTTGATGCCATGAAAAAACCATGGCTTGTACCTGCCGAAAAGACAAGTGATATTCAGATGGAGAACCTTCGCTATTACAAGTTCTCTTCCATGGACGAATCAATGCCTCTCACAAGAAAAGAGGGAGTCTCCTCATGGGAGGAAGAAGACAGTATAGTTACATATAAAACAGGGACAGAGCTTTCTGCCGAAGTCAAACAGGAGTTGCGAAATTTTCTGGCGTTGACTGATTCCGTTTTGATTCAGCTTGATCAGTCCGCTACTAAAGTATCCGAGAAACTTATGGAGGTTGAAGGAAGAGATGTTAAGGGGATGCGAATGGAATACGGATTGGAACATTTGAGAAATGTCACCGCAGAGGAAAATCCTTGGGAGATAAAGATTCTAAAAGATGTATTTACAAAAAAGAAAACAAAAATGGCGAAGGAAATAGACGCATCGCTGTCAGATGAAGAGTTGGAGGAGTGGGAAATACGGCTGATTCAAGCTGAAAATATAGATGATTTAGGAGTATTTCTTGATGAAGAACTATCCGTTGTATTTGGAGCAGATATCTCCTATTTCCAAAACTATAAGGCGCCTACAAAAGATAAACTGCACTACGCAGAAGCGCAGCGTGTCTTTGAGGATGATCAGTTAGTCACTGATCACTTCGTTCATTATCATGGCTCACCATATCTTTCGTTAACTGATATCAGTCGTAGGATGGGTTTTGAACTTACGGAAATAGAACAAAGGTCGGTTTATCGTGTAGAAGTCCCAGGAAAGGAATATCGCTTTTATGTCGACCAACCGACGTTTGTCGTCAATAAAGAGAGTTTCGGGATGGGAGAGGATTTATTAATCATGGTAGAAGATACTCCCTATATAAAATGGCAGGACCTTCAGCAGTTATTTGATATGAACCTCACGACCCGCTGGAAATAATCGCAAAAAAATAGGGTCGCCCATCACGGGCGACCCTGCTTTTCTGTATCATCAGAGATGAAACAAAAAAGTAAAGGGAGAGGAGAAACCGGAGGAAGAGCTTATGGGGATGTAAGCCTTCTCCGTTTTCAGAAGCAGTATCATCCGCTTCAAGTGCTAGTATGTACCTTGCTGAACCACCTTATTCATTGAATTGAAAAAAATGTTCGAGAAGCGAGGTTGGTGTGTTCTGCCCGCGCACTTCTTCACCCTGTCAAACCGGTTCCAGTGCCCAGACACTCGAGACATAAGCAATTCTGCTCTGTGGGAAAGAGCCCCACTACGCAGCTTTGCTTATGCTTGTCGTGTCTACCGGGGCACTTCCACACCCTATACTTCCCTGCAGTGTTTGTTTTGTGGTAGGATTATGGGGAATGATGACAAGTGAGGTGTACAGGATGCGAGTGATTGCTGGTGAATTTAAGGGACGTCCATTGAAATCTGTCCCTACGCATAAAACCAGACCGACGACAGATAAGGTGAAGGAAGCGGTCTTTCATGGAATTGGGCCTTTTTTCGAGGGCGGTAAAGCGCTGGATCTGTTTGCTGGAAGCGGTGGTCTTGGAATCGAAGCTTTAAGTCGAGGTGTGGAATCGTGTGTGTTCGTCGATCAACAGCAAAAAGCAATTCAGACCATTTATGAAAATATAAAAACGCTTGATATCAATGAGCGGACAGAAGTCTTCAAAACCGATGCTATGCGAGCGATCAAGGCAGCTGGGAAACGGGGATTGACATTTGATTATATTTTCCTGGATCCACCCTATAAGAAGTTCTCATATCAGGACTTAATGGAAGCGCTTTTAGAATTTGACCTGGTGGGAGAACAGGCGATCATCGTTTGTGAACACGATGCTTCAGAAGTAATCCCTGAAGAAGTAGGGCGTATGAAGCGTATGAAAACTGATCATTATGGGAGTAATATCGGTGTATCGATTTTTGAGTAAGGAGAGAAGGGTATGACACGTATTGCGATTTGCCCGGGAAGTTTTGATCCCGTTACATATGGACATTTGGATATTATCCGAAGAGGGGCCAAAGTCTTCGATCACGTCATCGTAGCGGTCTTTAACAATCAGAGTAAAGCTCCTCTATTTGATGTGAACGAACGTACGAAATTATTGGAAGAAGTAACCAAAGATATGGACAATGTTTCCGTGGATGCCTGCAGTGGGCTCTTGATGGATTATGCTGAGGAAAAAGGGGCTCATGCCATCATTCGAGGTTTGAGAGCTGTGAGTGATTTTGAATATGAAATGCAGATCACGTCCATGAACAGGAAGCTGAATGAGGATATTGAAACGTTTTTCGTGATGACGAACAATCAGTACTCTTTCTTGAGTTCAAGCATCGTCAAAGAGGTAGCTAAATACCGGGCCAATATCAGTGACCTTGTTCCACCGCCTGTAGAAAAGGCTCTATCAGAGAAATTTTAAGAAGAAGTAAAACGATCTCTACGGATTACACACGTAGGGATCGTTTTTTGGTTTTCCGCTCACTATTCCATTTTACTGCGATCATCAGCATGATCATGATCAGTGTGATCGGTGGTCCATAATGATTGAAAAATTCGAGAATGGGTGTGGTGAAGTTCTCGTTAGGGTTCCAGATCGGCATGCTTTGTTGCTGAAAGGGACGGTAGATGAAATACAGCACATAAATCAGCCCAGCGGCAACAATCCCATGAGCAATCCTTGCTAATGCATAGGGTTTGAAGCGAATGTCAGTTTCTGCGAGAATGCTTGCGATTTGAGCCTGGATTGAAAATCCATGAAAACCGAGAATGAAGCTTACGATTAAAAGCTGGGCGAGCAATGGTTCATGTGTTTCGGTAATCGCGCCAATGCCGGTTGTTAATTCCAACATGCCAGCTGTAAAAGGAACATGGAAGGTTTCCGGCAATCCTGTATAGAAGAGCAGGTGCGAAAAAATATGAATAGCTCCTGTTTGTTTTAACAATTCCGTGAGTACGGAAAAAAGCATGATAAATCCACCAACCATTAGAAGCGTGTCCACAGATCGAGTGACCGCATCCCCCATCAATTTCCCCAGTGTCCGGCCATCCTCTAATCGGGATTGGTGCATCTTACTGAAGGCATCTTTCCATGAAGCAGAAGCCCGGTCCATGCTTCTTTCCTGATCATTTCTTTTATAATAACGCATGCCGATGCCCACTAAAAAATTCCCTCCATAATGGGCGATGGCAATGATGACACCTAGGCTGGCATCGTGGAAGAATCCTACAGCAATCGCCCCGAAAATGAAAAGCGGACTGGAAGCGTTTGTGAATGCAACAAGTCTTTCAGCTTCAGCGCGGGTCACTTGTCCTTTTTTTCGCAGGTCTGCTGTCCATTTCGCTCCAGACGGATAGCCGCTTGCCATTCCCATTACCCAGACGAATCCACCACATCCGGGTACATTAAACAAGGGTCTCATAAACCGTTCACTAAGAACCCCGAGCCCATGGACCACACCGAATCCGATTAAAAATTCTGCCGTGATAAAAAAAGGTAAGAGAGAAGGGAAGACAATTTCCCACCAAAGATCAAGGCCCCGCAGACTGGCGGATAAGGCATCACGTGGATATAGAATCAAGGAAATCGCAAGCGCTGTAGCGAGGAGCGTCAATGCGACGGTTTTCAATTTGGAAATCGAGAACGCCTCCTTAGAGATGGCTGTTTTCTGTACTTCTCATCATAGGAATAGTAGAATGGGTATAGATTTCGACGCGTAATCACAGGTTGTCTTATTCCATGTGTACGCTCATAAGGGAATGGTTTATTCCATAAAATAAACCACATGTATGAAGGAGGAATGACGAGTGGCGAGACCAAAGATCGGATTGGCTTTAGGTTCTGGAGGGGCGCGGGGTTTTGCCCACTTGGGTGTTCTAAAGGTCCTTCGTGAACATGATATTCCCGTTGATTTCATCGCAGGAAGCAGTATGGGGGCGCTCGTCGGCTCTTTTTTTGCTGCCGGACAAAGAATTGAAGATATGTATAAACTCGCCTTTACGTTCAAACGAAAGTATTATTTGGATTTCACCGTTCCCAAAATGGGATTTGTGGCAGGGAAAAGAATTAAAGAATACATCAGACTTTTCACATTCGGTAAGAACATCGAGGATTTTCAAACACCGATGTCCATAGTCGCAACGGACTTGTATGCCGGAGAGAAAAAAATCTTTACGACAGGTCCTGCCAGTGAAGCGGTCAGAGCCAGCATTGCGATTCCGGGGATTTTTGTCCCTGAAAAAATTAATGATCGTCTTTATATTGATGGAGGGGTCATTGACCGTGTTCCTGTCTCTGTAGTGAAAGATATGGGGGCAGCATTTATTATTGCTGTGGATTGTGCGCATTTTGATTCCGATCCAAACATCAATTCCATCTATGATGTCATCACGCAGAGTATTGATATTATGCAGGATGAATTAGTCACAGCGATCGGCGTATCCTCTGATGCTGATGTGATGATTAAACCGGATGTATCCAAGTTCAGCTCCCGGGCTTTCACCAAAATCCAGGAAATCGTAGAGGCGGGGGAGAAAGCAGCGGAAGAAGTCATAGAAGAAATAAAGAAGAAGCTCGCTGCGTGGAAGGAGCCAAATGACGAATGAAAGCAAATCGTAAACTGATTATCACCGGAATCATAACCGTACTTATCGTGGCATTCCTGGGGGCCTTCCGCCTCCCTTATTATATTTATAAGCCGGGAACAGCGGATGCGCTGAATGACATTGTCAAAGTCGATGGCGGCTTCGACAGTGAAGGGGACATGCACCTTGTCACCGTTCGTGGTGGACAAGCGACACCTGTTCAATGGGTCCTTGCAAAGGTCCGTCCATTCCATCAAATTTACCCGTTAGAAGACATTCGTCCGGAAGGGGTGTCGGAGGAAGAGTACTTTCATGCGCAACTGCAAATGATGGAATCTTCTCAGGAAGCTTCCAAAGTCGTCGCCTATCAAGCAGCCGGCAAAGAAATTGACATCAACTACGAAGGGGTTTATGTCATGAATGTAATCGAAGGGATGCCGGCTGAAGAGATTTTAGAAACCGGCGACCAGATTGTGAAGGTCGACGGCGAGGACATTCAAGAAACGAGCGACCTGATCGACTATGTGAGCAACAAGGGCGAAGGGGAGTCTGTAATGCTCACCATTGTGAGAGATGAGGAAACAATCGATCGGGAGCTTGAACTTGCCCCTTTCCCTGACAATCCTGATAAAGTCGGTGTCGGTATTTCACTTGTGACCGATCGAACGGTGGATGTGAAACCAGAAGTCAAGGTCAAAAGTGGTGAAATCGGTGGTCCAAGTGCAGGGCTGATGTTCTCCCTGGAAATTTACGATCAATTGACAGAACTTGATATCACCAAGGGTTATGAAATTGCAGGTACCGGAGAAATCAACTATGAAGGCCAGGTAGGCAGAATCGGGGGCATTGATAAAAAAGTGGTCGCCGCTTCTGATCATGGGGCTGAAGTTTTCTTTGCTCCAAATGAAGAGGGAAGAGAAGGGTCGAATTATCAAATTGCCAAAGAAACAGCGGAGCAAATCAATACAGATATGAAAGTTGTCCCAGTGGATACATTCCAGGATGCTATAGATTATCTGCAAAACTTAGAACCGAAGAAGGAAGCATAAAGAAAACAGCCGTTCCCATGGAGGAACGGCTGTTTTTTATTATTCTATGGAGAAGTATAAAAAAGAGTCAACCGTCCTGCACTTCGACTTCATCTTTCAACTTCTGGAAGTTCCAATCCTATGTGATGTCAGAGGCAGACAAATGAAGCTTCGTTTAAGCGTGGATGACAGGAGGACCGTATTCCCTGTTCAGTTGCTCCACTCTGCGTTCAGGAGTTAAAACACTGTAATAGGCAGCAGCAGCTCTTGATTCCAAATCCAACATTTCATGATCCAACTGCTGTGGCTGGGTGATGAGTGGAATAGAGGTTTCTTTTTTCACCTTGCGTAAATATTTTTTTCCGGTATCCGACATGCCGAGAATTCTTGCATAAGGAGGGGGGGTCTCTCTTAAAAGAACACGAGCCTCTTGTTTGTCTGTTCCTACAAGGATATGGGCAAGGGTTCGCTGAAGTCTTGTCCACGTGTACCTCTTTGTCTTTAAAGAAGATATAAACTGATGGAACGTTGCCGCCTCCTTGACGGTCCTTTTCAATCGATATTCCAAACCTTCATCCACACCGTGGAAACAGCGGAGGGTACTTTCCTCCATGGTCATGATCTTGTATTGAAGCAGGTGAAAGTAAGCTTCCCAGTCGTGCCAGCGTCCGAGGTTGTCCTTATATTGATGTAAAACATCGACCGTTGAGGGGGGAAGGGAACTTTCAGCCTTCTCTGTCATGTCACTTTCTTTGAATAATTCTTTCCGAATACTTGTGGCGCTTGCAATTTTTCCTTGAATTTCTTCATCGTGGTAGTGATTGTTCTTCCGTAAAACGGTTAGTGGTTCCACATCAGGTGCATAAGTGAGAAGTTGTTTCACGTAACTATAACCAAGAATGTTGTTCGGTTGAGTCAGGTCAATGGAACCGGAGGGAAAAGCAATGGATTCATACCCAAGTCGTGATGCCTCTGGATAGGCATACCCTTCATTCAAATATCTTCTCACGGTCACATCATACTCTTCCTGGTGTTTGTTCATATGCTCAAAGGCCTCTGTGAATGCAGCGATCCTGCCGTTTTCACTCCCGAAACAAACGCTGTCCACTCCGACTTCTGCAAGTGTCTGGATAGCCCCCTGGCTGAAATAATCGCTGTGTTGAACCGCATAAAGGAAAGGAAGCTCAAGTACAAGGTCTGCACCACCACGAAGGGCGGCTTTTGTCCGATGCCATTTATCGATGATAGCAGGCTCTCCTCGCTGTAAAAAGTTCCCGCTCATGATAGCGATCATGCAATCCGCTTCTGCATGTTTTTTCGATTCTTCCAAATGATAAAGATGTCCATTATGAAAAGGATTATATTCAACAACAACTCCGCATGATTTCACAAAAGATCCTCCCATCTGATTCTTTACTATTGAACAAGTGTTTGGTTTATTTTATCATGATACTATGGAAATTTCGCATTCCTGACCGTGAATTATGAGAAACTTATAAAAACCGCACGAGAATAAGGATATGCTGTAAAGAAAAAATATTGACAAATCAGCGAAATCCTTTTACAATAACTCTTGTTGCCATGAGGTGATAACTATGAAATTTCCTCTACAAAAACTCAAACAGACAGGTGATGAGCCGTTCTACTTTGAGGATGACGTAGATATTCGCGAATTAGCACAACTGAACAATGACATTCGCAGGATTTCCCCTGTTCATGTCAAAGGTCAAGCAATGACTCGAGGAAATGATATAACGGTAACTTTTTCAATTGATGGAGAAATGGTGTTGCCTTGTGCCCGAACGTTAGTTGATGTGACTTATCCATTTCACATTGATGCTCTGGAGGCATTTAATCTGTCACCTTACCATACAGAAGAAGATGACTCTGAAGTTCATTCCGTGAATGGAGAAGTGCTTGACTTAACGCCTTATATCAAGGAAAATGTACAGTTGGAGATTCCGACTCGCGTTTTTTCCAATGATGATGAGGCTCATGAAGCAGCCCCCCAGGAAGGGAAGGGCTGGCAGGTGGTTACAGAGGAACCAGAGGAAAAGAAAGTGGATCCTCGAATGGCTAAACTGCAATCATTATTAAATGAAGAAGAGAACGAGTAAAACAATATGTTATGGTTCTCAGAAATCCCTTAAAGGAGGTGTACAACATGGCAGTACCTAAGCGTAAAACGTCTAAGAAAGTCAAAAACCAACGTCGTACTCACAAGAAACTTCACGCACCAGGAATGGTTCAGTGTGATAACTGTGGCGAGTACTCAAAACCACACCATGTTTGCAAATCTTGTGGACAATATAATGGAAAACAAGTGGTGAACGACTAATTTTGAGTTCATCAAAGAAAGGCCTGACATCAGTCAGGTCTTTTTTTATATCCACCTCTTCCACTAACGCTCCCTTTAGTGGAAGACTCAGTTTCGAGACTTTTGTGTAATTCTAGGGGCTCTGGGAAACGATTCGCTTTCCATGGGGCGGGCGGTGAGCCTCCTCAGGCTACGCCTTCCGGGGTCTCACCTGTCCCACTTGTCCCATAGGAGTCTCACCGTTTCCCTCCGCCCCTTTACCTTATAAGTGTCTCGGAACCACTTCTAAAAGGGTCAGCTTGAATGATTGAGGGAAGTGGATGATTCGAACACCTGTATTCATAAACAAGGTTCCAATTCTTCTCCCCTATGCGGGCATATAGTTCGTTCTATCAAGCATTTGCGTATGCTAAACGTCAATGAGATAGAGTTTAAATCATTCACTTCTCATATCCATACAAGCTGATTTTTAAGTAGTGGTTTCGAGAACCATACTTGGTTAAGGGGCGGAGGGGAATAGCGAGACTCCTGCGGGAAAAAAGTGCTTGGTGAGACCCCACAGGACGCAGTCCGAGGAGGCTCACCGCGCTCCCGCGGAAAGCGAGCTATTCCCCGCAGCCCCTATCCACCCACCAGAAGTCTCGAAACTGAGTCTTCCACTAAAGGGAGCTTTAGTGGAGGATGGTTTATTTCTTTTTTAATAGATAAAAGCCAAAAGCGACCAGGGCAAGTGGCCAGAAGCGTTCGATTAATTGGAAAACGCCCTGGATCCATTGAAACCACGTAGGATTTGTAGGAGCGAACATGGCAAACAGTCCGATGCCGAGAAATAAAAGGGCAGGAATCAGTCCATTTTTTGTTTTCCTATAATGCAATAGAAAAGCTACCCCGAGAATAATAAAGTACATACCCCAATGATCGCGCCAAAAAGGAAGATGATCAACGGCCGTGAAATGCAAACCGAAACCAGTTAAAATCACACCAGTGAACAAGGAAGAATGGTCTTTTGTCCAATAACTATGTAATAGGAAGGCGACACCTATGAAAATTACTAGAGTGGGCCATGAGTAAAATGGGGCTAGTATGGGAATATTGAGATGACGAAGGAAATAGTAAACGCCCAACCCGATGAATAATAGTCCAATAAGGGAATTTTGCTTATTCAGTGTAATCACATCCTTTCCTATTTTACAAAAATGTCGGATCCTTGCGATAATGCGTAGGTTTTGGTATATTACAAACGGATTATAATTTAAAGTTTTTCTAAATAAATCGTTATTATTTTCTATACCAACTAATTTCATCCTATCATAAGGGATTCAAAATCTGTTCATATTTCGAACGAAAAATCGATCTGATTTTGTGATATACTAATGGATATGTGATAAGTCTTGAACGTTTAATGGGGGTAGATGAAATGCACATTTTAGCTATCGGTCTTAATTACAGAACAGCCCCTGTGGAAATTCGCGAGAAGCTCACATTTTCTGAGGATAAGCTCACAGAAGCTATGCAGCACCTCAACATACAAAAAAGTGTTTTGGAAAATGTGATTATTTCTACATGCAACCGAACGGAAATCTATGCGGTTGTGGATCAAATCCACACAGGCCGTTATTATATCAAACAGTTTCTGGCCGACTGGTTTGACATCGACAAAGAAGAGTTCTCTCCTTTTCTTTCCATTTATGAAACCGACGGAGCGATTGAACACCTGTTGCGCGTCACGGCAGGACTGGATTCTATGGTTCTTGGAGAAACTCAAATTCTCGGTCAAATGAAGCAGGCATTCCTGCAGGCACAGGAAGCAGGAACAACAGGAACGATCTTCAATCAGTTGTTCCGCCAGGCGGTAACCATGGCGAAAAAAGGCCATAAAGAGACGGAAATCGGTGAAAACGCTGTATCTGTCAGCTATGCGGCGGTAGAGCTTGCTAAGAAGATTTTTGGTGATCTTGTACACAAGCATATCGTTATCCTGGGTGCAGGAAAAATGGGAGAATTAGCAGCTAAGAACCTTCACGGCTCTGGTGTGCGGAAAGTTTCGGTCGTCAATCGCACATTGGCTAAAGCTCAAAACGTAGCTGATCAATTCAATGGACAACCGCACACGATGGACGAGCTTGAAGGTGTGTTGGAAGATGCTGATATCGTCATCAGCTCTACAGGTGCCACAGATTATGTCATTACAAAGGAAAAGATGGACCCTATTCATAAAAAACGAAAAGGGAAGCCTCTCTTCTTTGTAGACATTGCTGTTCCAAGAGATTTAGATCCGGCAATGGAAGCTTTGGAAAGTGTATTCTTGTATGACATTGATGATCTGCAGGGAATCGTAGATGCGAATCTTGCTCTTCGTAAACAGGCAGCAAAAGAAATTGAGATTATGATTGAAGCAGAAATTGTAGAGTTTAAGCAGTGGCTGCAGACGATTGGTGTGGTTCCTGTGATTTCCGCTCTTCGCTCAAAAGCTTTGAATATACAGGCAGAAACGATGAAGAGTATTGAAAGAAAGATGCCCGAGCTTACCGATCGCGAACGGAAAGTGCTAAGTAAGCACACAAAGAGTATCATCAATCAAATGTTGAAAGAACCGATCTCTCAAGCCAAAGAAATGGCAGCTCAGCCGGATTCAGAGGAAACCCTGCGTTTATTCACTCAAATCTTTGGTATTGAAGAGCAGGTGAAAAAAGAGGCGGAAGAACAAGAAAAAAAGAACAGCGTGAAGGTGAAGAACGATACAGAGGCCAGTGATTCCATCTCCATCATCAGCCCTGTAGCCCATTCATAAGGTGGAAATGAAATGCTTGAATTCAAATGGGTTTACGAACTTATCCTTTTTCTATATGGATTGAGTATCATTGGATACTTCATCGACTTTGTACAAAATAACCGGAAGGCGAATATAACTGCCTTCTGGTTACTTAGTATGGTTTGGGTTTTGCAAACCTTCTTTTTACTCTCGCAGGTTTTTGTCAAAGATGACTTTCCAATTATGACGGTTTATGATGGATTATATTTTTATTCGTGGATTTTAGTGACGTTCTCCCTCATCATTAATCGTCTTTTTAAAGTGGACTTTCTTGTATTCTTCACCAATGTGGTCGGTTTTTTGATTATGATCATCCACATTTCTACGAGAGCACAAAATGTCTTGGAAAACAGGGGAGTGGCTCTTGTTAATGAGCTCCTTGTCATCCATGTCAGTTTAGCGATTATTTCTTATGGGTTCTTTACCTTATCATTTATCTTTTCTGTCATGTATTTACTGCAGTACCGTTTATTAAAGAAAAAGAAATGGGATGCCAAACTATTTCGTCTTGGTGATTTGACGAAGTTGGATCACTTCTCTTATGTTTCCATCATATTAGGGGTCCCACTGCTATTAATCGCCATTATTTTAGGGGTTGTTTGGGGATATGTCTCTACGGCCGTGTTTTACTGGTATGATTCTAAGACACTCGGGTCGTTACTTGTACTAGTCGTCTATGTCGTTTATTTGACGCTGAGAGTCATAAAAGGTTATCAGGGACGGACGATCGCCATATTCAATGCAGCAGCATTTCTGTTTCTATTGATCAACTTCTTTTTATTTGGTTCATTATCTAACTTTCATTTTTAGTTTTGAGGAGGAAATGTTTTGAGAAAAATTGTCATTGGATCACGCAAAAGTAATTTAGCGATTACACAAACAGAATGGGTGATCGAACAGTTGAAACAGATCGATCCATCCTATGATTTTGAAATCAAACGGATCTCAACAAAAGGGGACCAAATCCTTGACGTGACCCTTTCTAAAGTAGGCGGCAAGGGGCTCTTCATCAAAGAGATTGAACAGGCGATGTATGATGGTGAAATTGATATGGCTGTTCATAGTATGAAGGACATGCCGGCGGTTGTTGCAGAGGGCTTGATGGTGGCGGCTGTACCGATTCGTGAAGATCACCGGGATGCTTTTGTATCGAATGGCAATGTTGCTCTTAAAGACCTTCCGGCTGGAGCAATCGTTGGAACAAGCAGTTTGAGACGCGGTTCCCAAATCAAGGCTGTACGCCCGGACGTTGAAATTAAATGGATCCGCGGAAATATAGACACACGTCTTCGAAAGTGTAAGGAAGAGGATTACGATGCCATTGTTCTCGCAGCTGCAGGCCTAAAACGTATGGGCTGGGATGATGATGTTGTAACCGAATATTTAGAGCCTGATGTCTGTGTGCCGGCTGTCGGGCAGGGAGCGCTTGCCATTCAATGCCGCGAAAACGATTCAGAACTACGCGATTTCCTAAAAAAATTGAATCATGAGTACACCGAAACCACGGTTTCCGCTGAACGCAAATTCCTCCATGATTTGAATGGAGGCTGTCAAGTTCCGATTGGTGGTTATGCCTACCGTAAGGGAGAGGAAATTGTCTTGACAGCGCTTGTCGGAACGCCTGATGGAAAGACCATCTTGCATGAAACGGTTTCTGGTACAGATCCAATTGAAGTAGGGAAAGAAGCAGCAGATCGTTTGAAAGCTCAAGGGGCTCAGGAAATTGTGGATCGTGCTAAAGAGGAGTATGACCAATAATGCAGCCATTGCAGGGGAAGCGAATTCTCGTGACGAGAGGACAGTCCCAGGCACGCTCATTTATTGACAGAATAGAAGCAGAAGGCGGGTGTGTGTATCATACTCCCCTTCTCTCCTTCCAATTGAATGATTCTGAATCTCATCAAGAGGTTTTGAAACGACTTCACGACTATTCCTGGGTGTTTATCACAAGCGCGAATGGCGTGGAGTTTTTTTTCGAGCTTCTTAAAAAGTACAAGGTGGAGGTTCCGCCGTCCCTTAAATTTTCCATCATTGGATCGAAAACTGAGAACCGTTTAAAAGGTTTTGGAATAAAGGCTGACTTCATCCCTTCTAAATACCATGCGTCTTCGATGGGGAGAGAATTCCTTGCCCGCTACCCTCAACCTGGTCCGATTTTGTACATAAGAGGAAATCGTTCAAGAGACGCTCTTCCCCGCATGTTTGATGACAAGGGTGTATTTTTCCATTCCATGACTGTATATGATACGCTACTAGTGGAAGAAAAAAAGACTCAACTCCTTGCGTGGATTCAGGAACGGAAGATTGATGCATTAACCTTTACAAGTCCGTCGACCGTACGCGCCTTTGTCTCTATGGTCGAGAAAGAAGGGCTTGGGATCCCCTGTTTTTGTATCGGTCCGACGACAGCCAAGGAAGCAGAAAAATGTGGGTTTACGAACGTTCACGTCCCGGAACAGTTCACTATCCCCCATATGTTAAAACAGATGACTTACTATTTTTCTAACGAAGGGAAAAGATAAATATGAAAGATTTGCAGTTCAAACGCCACCGTCGCTTGCGCCGAACGGATTCCATGAGAGCGCTTGTAAGAGAGACTCATCTTCGTACAGAAGATTTAATCTATCCGATTTTTGTGGTAGAAGGAGAAGACATCAAAAATCCAGTGGGTTCGATGCCAGGCGTCCACCAAGTTTCCCTTGATCATTTGAATGAGGAAATGGATGAGCTTGTACGGCTGGACATTAAGTCTGTGATTGTCTTTGGTGTTCCTGCAGAAAAAGATGACGTAGGAAGTCAAGCCTATCACGAGGAGGGGATTGTGCAGCGTGCGATCGGTCAAATTAAAGAAAACTTCCCTTCTCTAACCGTGGTGGCCGATACTTGTCTATGTCAATATACCGATCATGGCCATTGTGGAATTGTCCGTGACGGGGATATTGCCAACGATGAGTCTTTGACTTATATTACAAAAACAGCGGTGACGCAGGCGAAGGCAGGTGCTGATGTCATTGCTCCATCCAACATGATGGATGGTTTTGTTGCAGCTATTCGTCAGGGGCTTGATGAAGAAGGGTTCAGCCACATTCCGGTGATGTCATACGCGGTTAAGTATGCTTCATCTTTTTATGGCCCATTCCGTGATGCAGCTCACAGTTCTCCTCAATTTGGTGACCGCCGTGCCTACCAGATGGATCCAGCGAACCGCCTGGAAGCATTAAGAGAGGCTGAGTCAGATGTAGAAGAAGGGGCAGACTTTTTGATTGTTAAACCCGCACTTGCTTACCTTGACATCATGCGAGAAGTGAAAGATCGTTTTAACTTGCCACTGGTCGCCTACAATGTCAGTGGTGAATATTCGATGATTAAAGCGGCGGCACAAAATGGCTGGGTCAATGAAGAAGAAATCGTACTTGAAAAACTGACCTCTATGAAACGGGCAGGCGCGGATCTAATTATCACTTATTTCGCTAAAGACGCAGCTCGTTGGTTAAATCAATAAAGAGGACAGAAAGGGTGTCGGAGAATGAAAACATTTGATCGTTCAAAACAAGCCTATACGAAGGCAGTAGAATTAATGCCAGGTGGAGTGAACTCTCCAGTACGTGCATTTAAATCTGTCCAAATGGACCCGATTTTTATGGAAAAGGGGGCAGGTTCAAAACTGTATGACCTTGATGGCAATGAATATATCGATTATGTCTTAAGTTTTGGCCCCTTAATTTTAGGTCATGCCGATGAAAGGGTGACAGAAGCTTTAACCAAAGCCACGGCCAATGGAACAAGCTTCGGTGCCCCTACAGAAATGGAAAACGCATTGGCGTCCCTGGTGAGAGAACGGGTGCCTTCTATTGAGATGCTGCGTATGGTGAATTCAGGCACAGAAGCCACGATGAGCGCCCTTCGTGTGGCTCGTGGATACACTGGCCGCGACAAGATTTTGAAATTTGAAGGGAATTACCATGGCCATGGAGACTCCTTGCTGATCAAAGCAGGCTCTGGTGTAGCGACTCTTGGACTGCCAGACTCTCCTGGAGTTCCGGAATCTATTGCACAAAATACGATTACCGTTCCTTATAATGACTTAGAAAGCGTCCGCTATGTCTTTGAAGAATTCGGAGACGATTTAGCTGCTGTCATTATTGAGCCTGTCTCAGGAAACATGGGAGTCGTTCCGCCAAACGAAGGATTCCTGCAAGAGCTAAGAACATTGACGGAAGACAATGGAACGGTTTTGATCTTTGATGAAGTTATGACTGGTTTCCGAGTTGGGTACCACAGTGCCCAGGGTCACTTTGGTGTGACTCCTGACATGACATGCCTTGGAAAAGTAATTGGAGGCGGCCTCCCTGTAGGAGCTTATGGCGGAAAGCGTGAAATCATGGAACGGGTCGCTCCAGTCGGTGACATCTACCAGGCGGGTACGCTTTCAGGGAACCCGCTGGCCATGACAGCCGGTTATGAGACGATTTCGGCTATGACGGAAGAAGCGTATGCTTCCATCAATAAAAAAGTAGACCGTTTAATTGAGGGTTACGAGCAAGCCGCTGAAAAACACAACATTCCACTGACAGTAAACCGCGCAGGTTCAATGGTCGGTTTCTTCTTCACAAACGAACCTGTTACGAACTTTGAGACAGCCAATCAATCGGATTTAGAAATGTTCACGCGTTATTTCCAGGGAATGATAGAAGAAGGTGTGTATTTGCCACCTTCCCAATTTGAAGGATTGTTTTTATCCGTCAAACATACGGATGACGATATCGAGAAAACGATTCAAGCAGCGGAGAAAGTCTTTTCAGAAATTAAATCGAAGTAATAAAAGCGCATGGGGTCTCCTCATGCGCTTTCGTTATGTATATTACTCTAACTTCCGCATAAGGTGATAATAGAGAAAAGTGTTTATTACCTTAGGGAGGGGACCGTACTTTGCAAAACAAACAAAATGTATTCTCATTTTACTTAGATGAATCCATATGGTTCAAGGAAGGACAGGGCGTACGCGAGTTAATTGGCATATCACTAGAGCCTGAAATCACTATTGAAGAACTTGGAGATGAGGTCCGGTTGAAAGGAACGGTCGATCTGGCGGGCGAGTACATTCCTACTGGAAGCGGGGATGCCTTGGATGAAAGTCCTCTTGCCGCTTCTGTACGAACCATGGACTCGGTCGAACCATCTGAAGAAGGGGTTCATACGTTCCAGCATTCTTTCCCAGTGGAAATCACTGTTCCTTTGGAAAGAGTATCGAATTTAGAAGACGTGTTGATCGACATCGAAAGTTTTGATTATGAACTTCCGGCCAATCGTCAACTTCGTCTTCATGCTCATGTGAATATTAACGGCCTGGAAGAAAAACAGCAGGAAGCATCGAATGAACCGAAGTTCGATGAATCAGCAACGATCGGCCCTGTCAATTTCCAAGAACAAAGTCCAAATGAATCGACGGTTCTGCCGGAACGTGAAGCACCTATTTTCCGGATTGAGGAGAAAGAGGATGAAAGTGAGCATGAGGACGACGGCCGCTGGTTTTATAAAAAATCACAAAGCTTCCCGGAATTTTTCGGTCATGCGCAGGAAAATAGTCAGTTAAAACCGGAAGAGCCTTCTTATGATAGTGCGAGTTGGGGAGAAGTCAGTATCGAAGAGTCCAGTAGTGTAGAATCCAGCAGTGAAGAGTCCGATCAAGAGAGTGCTCAGGCACCTGGAGGTATGGACGGGATTAAACAAATCTTCAAACACCTCTTCCCGAACAGAGAGGACACCTATACACAAATGAAAATGTATATCGCCCAGGAAGAAGAAACATTATCCTCGATTGCGGAAAAGTATGACGTATCTGTGAAACAATTAGAACGAGTCAACGATTATAAAGACGATGTTTCTCCTGGGCAGATTGTGTATATTCCGAACTAAATCCATTTATATTTGAAAGCGAGATACAAACCGAGGACCAGGCCGAGGAGGAAGATATCGAAAGTAGTCGGGAAGATGATGGTTCTAAGCGCCTGGAAAATAACGATGGGAAGCAAAGATTTTTCAATAACAAACAACCATGTCCTGCACCAAGGAGGCAGACGGTAACGATACAAACGACTCATTAAGGGCACCTCTTTTCATTGGAGGATATAGGCTCCTGGGCAATCGGCTCAGGGGTTTTCGCCTTTTTCTTTGACGTAGTTGACTAAATGCCTCTTTTTTATATACAATATGTAATATAGTCTTTATACGTGAAATGCTTAGATAGGGAAGAGTACATGAACAATTCCTTCAGAGAGGAAAACAGTCGGTGAGAGTTTTCCAGGAACCCTGTTGATGGAAGGTCGCCCTTGATGCAGCTTCTTTGAACTTAGAGTAGAAGAAGCCGGTTAGAAGCCGTTATTTTTTATTTGAGTGTACAGGAAGAATTTCCTGTAAATTAAAGGTGGTACCACGGAAATGAAACCCTTTCGTCCTTTTTTAGGATGAAAGGGTTTTTTTATATTTATAAAGAGAATAAAAGGAGGAAGATCCAATGAATCAACAAGATCTTTCAATGCCCACTAAGTACGATCCGGCAGCTGTTGAAAAGGACCGCTATCAGTACTGGGTGGATGGTAAATTTTTTGAAGCTACAGGAGATAAAAACAAGGAACCTTATACAATCGTCATTCCACCACCGAACGTAACAGGGAAGCTGCACCTCGGCCATGCGTGGGACACGACATTACAGGATATCCTGACACGTGTAAAGCGGATGCAGGGATATGATGTACTCTGGCTCCCGGGCATGGACCATGCGGGGATTGCTACACAGGCAAAAGTAGACGCAAAACTTCGTGAAGAAGGTATTTCGCGTCATGATCTTGGTCGTGAAAAATTCCTAGAAAAATCCTGGGAGTGGAAGCATGAGTATGCGAAATTCATCCGTGCCCAGTGGGAAAAGCTTGGACTTGGACTTGATTATTCACGCGAACGTTTTACACTTGATGACGGTCTGTCTGAAGCTGTTAAAGAAGTGTTTGTCACTCTTTATGAAAAAGGCCTGATTTATCGTGGGGAATACATTATCAACTGGGATCCTGCCACGCAGACAGCTTTGTCAGATATCGAAGTGGAATATAAAGACGTGCAAGGTGCGTTTTACCACATGCGTTACCCTTTGAAAGATGAGGAAGGAACGATTGAGATTGCGACCACGCGTCCGGAGACGATGCTTGGAGATACAGCCATTGCCGTCCATCCTGAAGACGATCGCTACAAGCATCTGATTGGTAAGAAGGCGATTCTGCCGATTGTTGGCCGTGAAATTGAAATCGTTGCTGACGATTATGTTGATATGGAATTTGGTTCAGGGGCTGTTAAAATCACTCCAGCTCACGACCCTAACGACTTTGAAATTGGAAACCGTCACAAGCTGGAACGAATTCTTGTTATGAATGAAGACGGGACGATGAATGAAAATGCAGGCAAGTATAAGGGTATGGATCGCTTTGAGTGTCGTAAGCAAATCGTAAAGGACCTTCAGGAGAATGGTGTCCTTTTTGAAATTGAAGAACACATGCACTCAGTTGGACATTCTGAGCGAAGCGGAGCGGTTGTTGAACCTTATCTTTCTACTCAATGGTTCGTTGACATGAAGCCACTTGCTGATGCGTCCATCGACTTGCAAAAGGGAGACGATCAAGTACAATTTGTTCCTGATCGATTTGAAAAGCCGTATCTTCACTGGATGGAGAACACCAGAGATTGGTGTATTTCGAGACAACTTTGGTGGGGACATCGTATCCCGGCCTGGTACCATAAAGAAACGGGAGAAATTCATGTCGGTAAAGAAGAGCCGAAAGATCCGGAAAACTGGAAGCAGGATGAAGATGTCCTCGATACTTGGTTCTCGTCCGCCCTTTGGCCTTTCTCTACAATGGGATGGCCTGACGAAAATAGTGAGGATTATAAGCGCTACTTCCCGACAAACGTACTCGTTACAGGGTATGACATAATCGGATTCTGGGTAAGCCGTATGATTTTCCAATCTCTAGAGTTCACTAATGAGCGTCCTTTCAATGATGTCCTTATTCATGGTCTAGTTCGTGATGCTGAAGGTCGTAAGATGAGTAAATCTCTAGGTAATGGTGTCGACCCTATGGATGTCATCGATAAATACGGAGCGGATTCTCTTCGTTACTTCTTATCTACTGGTTCATCTCCTGGTCAGGACTTGCGTTTCCATTGGGAGAAAGTAGAGTCAACGTGGAACTTTGCTAATAAGATTTGGAACGCTTCCCGCTTTGCGTTGATGAACATGGGCGACTTGAAATATGAAGACATTGATATCACAGGTGAAAAATCAGTAGCCGATCAATGGATTCTGACTCGTCTCAACCAGACGATTGAGCAAGTGACGACAAACATTGATAAATATGAATTCGGTGAAGCTGGCCGTCATCTTTACAACTTCATTTGGGATGATTTCTGCGATTGGTATATCGAAATGGCGAAGCTTCCGTTATATGGAGAAGATGAAGCGCGTATCCATACGACACGCTCTATCCTCGCCTATACACTAGATCAGACCATGCGCATGCTTCATCCATTCATGCCATTTATCACGGAAGAAATCTGGCAGCACCTCCCTCATGAAGGAGAATCTATTACACAGGCTTCATGGCCGGTAGTAAGAGAAGATTTCCATAATGAAGAAGCGGTCGAGGAAATGAATCGTCTTGTATCCATTATCCGTTCTGTTCGTAATATCCGTTCAGAAGTCGATACACCAATGTCCAAGGAAATTCAGTTGATGATCCAGGCAAAAGACGATACCATCGTCAAAGAGCTTGAGAAGAACCGCGATTATCTAGAAAGGTTCTGTAACCCAAGTGAACTGACGATTGCCACAGACTTGCAGGCCCCTGAAAAAGCGATGTCAGCCGTTATTACTGGAGCTGAACTATACCTTCCATTAGCAGGCTTGATCAACATCGAAGATGAAATCAAACGTCTTGAGAACGAGTGGAAGAAATGGGATCAGGAAGTCACACGTGTTCAAAAGAAACTTTCCAACGAAGGCTTCGTAAGCAAAGCCCCGGAACATGTCGTTGAAGAAGAACGTAAAAAAGAAACAGATTACCTTGATAAACGTGCTAAAGTAGAAGCGCGAATCAAAGAGTTAAAAGCATAAAGAAAGGGGGAGGGTATTCTACGGAGTACTCTCCTTTTTTGAAAAGAGGGAATGGAAATGGAGTATGAAGAAGCAATTGATTGGATTCACTCTAGAGAGAAATTCAAAGTGAAGCCAGGGTTGAAACGAATGGAGTGGATGATGGAGAGGCTTGATCATCCAGAGAAAAAATTCAGGTCTGTCCATATCGCAGGAACGAACGGGAAAGGCTCTACGCTTTCTTTTCTACGTTATATCCTCCAACAGCAGGGAACGTCTGTAGGAACCTTCACTTCTCCTTACATTGAGAAGTTCAATGAACGAATCAGTGTTGATGGTCAAGCCATTCAAGATGAAGATTTAGCTGAATTCGTGCTTAGAGTTAAACCTCTCTCTGAAGAACTAGGGCAGACGCATTTAGGAGAACCAACGGAATTTGAAATCATAACAGCGGTAGCCATGCTTTATTTTTCCGAGACCCCACTTGATCTTGTGTTGATTGAAACAGGCCTGGGAGGACGATTTGACTCTACCAACATCCTCACACCTGTTCTATCCCTCATCACAAATATCGGACATGACCACATGAATGTTCTGGGTTCTACAATAGGAGAAATTGCGGAAGAAAAAGCGGGCATCATCAAACCTGAAATCCCGGTAGTTACTGGTGTGAAGCAGCAGGAAGCTATAGAAGTAATCACTCAGAAAGCAAAGTCCTGTCATTCGAAGGTGTTCAGACTTGGCCATGACTTTAATTTCACTCATCAATCCAGTAGTGATGATGGAGAAAGTTTTGTTTTTGCAAATGAAACGTTCCATTCTGAAACGTTTGTCAGTCAAATGAAAGGGCCTCACCAGGTAGAAAATGCATCGTTGGCCATTCAGTCTGCTGAAGTATTAAGAGCTCTTGGAATCCAAATAGATCGAAATCTTTATGGAAAAGGGGTTGCGTCTACACGGTGGCCCGCAAGGTTTGAGAAAGTGATGGACGCTCCTTTGACCATTATAGATGGCGCCCACAATGAAGAGGGGACGAGCGCTCTTGTAGAAACAGTGAAACGCCATTACGCGGATCAAAAGGTTGTGCTCGTTTATTCTGCATTAGAAGACAAGCCTGTTAAAAAAATGTTGAAACAACTGGGAAGTGTGGTCGACAAAGCTTATATGACAACTTTTGAATTTCCGAGGGCTCTCAAAGGTCATGAGCTCGCTGAATACTCGGATATCGCCGAAACCGTCGCTATTGAAGATTATAAACAAGCCATACAGCAAGCCTCTGAACAAGTGGGAGAAGACGGCATTCTGCTCATTACAGGCTCCTTGTATTTCATTTCTCGAATAAGGGAATATTTTGAAATTAAAGAAAATTCAAGGTAATATGATGATATTCTGAATATTCTTATGGTAAAATGGTCTTATTCTTGTGAGGGTCTTTAGGGCGGGGGTGGTAGGATGACAAAGCAAAAGAAATATGCAATTTGGTTCGTGTGGGCATCCACTTGGCCTGCTGGTTTGGTTTACTTGTACTTGTGGTTATCCCCTGTATTTGAAGGAAGCAGAATAGAGATCGCAGCATTTATCATCCTTGCTTCGATCGTTGCTTTATTTCCGCTGCAAATCGGAGACCACCCCGTCTTTTTTACGCAGGGGATTGCATTTGCCGTTTTTTTATATTACGGACTTTTCATAGAAATCATCGTTTCCCAAACAGCGATTTTAGCATTGATGGCTAAAATGAGGATTGGAAGAACCAATCTGCACCGTTTACCGATCAATTTGTTTATGTTTCTACTGATTTCCGTAGTATCTGCTGGCCTTTATTATGCTCTTGGGGGCACACACGGCCCTTCCGCTGTGAATGATATAGGTGATGCACTTCCTATTGTGAGTTATGCACTCTCACAAATTATTCTCAACCAGTTTTCCATAACTTTCGTAGCCAAAGTTCTTTATCGTAAAGAGATGAAATGGCTCGATAAAGGTTTTGCCTGGGAAGTGTTAACATCAAGTCTTGTCCTGCCTGTCGGCTTTATCCTTTATATGGTTTTTTCAGAATTTGGTATTAGTGGGATTTTCTTTGTCGGCATTCCTTTTATTTTTATTTCCGGCATGCTGATGCTTTACCATAACAGCAATCAAGTGAATACTTATTTAAAAAAGACGAGTATCATCGGCCATGAACTGGCAGGAAAGCTCGGAGTGAAAGAAGTGCTGGATATTTTCGTCGATCGATTGAGCGAACTCCTTCCGGTGGACTATATCTATGTTTATGATGTGAATAAAAAGAAACGGATGGAGCTGATCCGTTTCTTTGATCGATCGGGAGAAATCGATTTTCCAAACATCCAACTATCCAGGGGACAAAGCATAAGTGGCAACACATGGTTGGAGGGTAAGAGTGTCTTTTATAAAAAGAAATCAGAATGGTCACACTTAGAGAATCAATATACCCCGGATCGTGCTGAAACCGTTTTGTCTGTACCCGTGGAGAGGAATGGGGAAATTGTTGGGATCATTACTATTTATTCCATTAAAAAGCGTGCTTTTTTACAATTTCAGTTCATGATTTTGAATATACTAGGCAACTATTTAGGTGTGGCGATAGATAATGCCAGACACTATGAGAAAACGAAAGCAGAGAGTGAGCGTTGTGCTCTTACTGGCTTATACAATTATCGTTATTTTGAAGACTACATTGTGAACGTCTTTGAAATCAATCAGCGTCAAAAAAATAGACATCCCGTCTCCCTCGTATTATTGGATATTGATCATTTTAAGCGTGTAAACGATACTTACGGACATGAAAGTGGCAATGAGATCCTTGCTTCGCTGGCGGAGAGAATACAAGAGGCGTCAGCTGGACGAGGGACACTTGCGAGGTATGGGGGAGAAGAATTTGTACTGCTTTTGCCGGGTTATTCCGAGAATGAAGCAGTAGAAGTAGCTCATTCCATACGAGCGGGTATTATTGAAAAACCTTTTGATTCATTTGTCCATATGCATGACTCACCAGAACCCGTCTCTATTTCCGTAACGGCGAGTATAGGAGTAGCTACGTGCCCTGACCATTGTGAAGAAGCTATTGATTTAATTCGTCAGGCGGATCGGGCGATGTACATCGGCGCGAAACAGAAAGGCAGAGATCGCGTGGCCAGTTATAAAGAACTGATTCAAACTGTTCAATGATTAGAATTGGACAGTTTTTTTGTGTGATTCGTAGGTAATTTGTCGAATTATCCCAGGACAAAGTCCTATATTTACGATATAATTTTGATAATAGATGCCAATTGGAGGAGAAGGCGGATGCCGGATTTTAGGAAGGAAGAAGCATTTTCGCTAGTAGAAGTGGTCGTAGCTATGGCCTTGCTGCTTGTCATATTCATTGTATCGACACAAATCGTCATGAATACGCTGACACAATCAAATACGATTAATGAGGACTTTACGACGATGGAAATAGCTGATGGGGTACTGAAAGCCTATCAATCTAAATCTCTGGAAGATTTGGACGATAAAAAAGGCAAGGGGGAAATGGTCGTGAACATTCCTGATCTGCTGGAATTGCCATCTGCTGCAAAT
The DNA here is from genome assembly GCF_035818575.1 of Halobacillus sp. HZG1. Taxonomy (NCBI): domain Bacteria; kingdom Bacillati; phylum Bacillota; class Bacilli; order Caryophanales; family Bacillaceae; genus Halobacillus; species Halobacillus sp. HZG1. The sequence continues at coordinate 85,247 of NZ_JAYLVQ010000022.1, read as the reverse complement.
ATCGACCAGTATGAAGGCCGAGTGCTGGTGACAGAACCTGATAAGACTGGTTTGAGTAACTATTTAACGAAAATCGTCGTTACGGTATCGAAAAATCGTAAAGAGACTCAAATAGAAGGATATGTGGAACGATGAACATGAAAAGTGAAAAAGGAATGACTTTAGTAGAGCTCCTTGCAGTCGTCAGTCTCTCAATGATCGTTATGGTGGCCGCTTATCATGCCTTTTACTTTGTCACAGGTGCCGTGGAAACCTCTTCTGCAAAAACTGAAATTAGAAAAGAAGCGAATATACTCCTCTTAAGTTTAGAAGAAAACTTGATTAATGTGGATGAGGTTGAACCCACAAACAATCTGACGGGAACTTTTCAAGCTTTCACCGCCACTTCCACTCGTTTAGGTGACATGGATGAAGATTCAACGTTTACTTACATAGATGAAACAACAGATGTTTCCATTCAGAATGGTCATTTACTTATAGATGAAATTCAGCAAAATAGTGAAGATACGGACTTATCCAATACAACGTTCGAATTGGATGGCAGTAAACTGACCGTCCTTTTAGAAATTTCTAAAGAAAATACAGATGAAACGTACAGTCTGGTTAAAATCTTCCGCTTAGGGACTGAGTGATGTTAATGAGAAACCTTTGTAAAAATGAAGACGGTTATGTTCTTGTTACTGTTCTTATCATGTTCGTCATCTTCAGTATTTTAGGCTTGAGTTTGATGAGCTATACCATTGGTTCTCAACAGTTTTCTTCCGCAAATACTGATTTTATCGAGACGAAAGCGGAAGCTGAAATGACCGTGCAGGAAGCGCAGGCTCAGATTATGAAAGGTATCGATGAAATCAATGATGATCTGACTGAAACGACCCCTGGTCTTGGAGGTGTGATCAGCAGAATCAATCGTGTGATTCATCAGGTGGAGAATGAGTTAGGTGAGGAAGGGCTTATCAGGAAAAAGATTCTCAAAGATGGTCAGAACGGTGTTTTTCTACAAAGGATTGATATAGAGGTGCCTGTAGAAGATTCAAGTAAAACGCTGGTCCGCACATTTACGGTTTCTACGATTGCTGATGTATTCAGGTACGGAGCTGTAACTCCAGGAAACATGCGCTTAAACGGAGCTCCTTTTATTAAAGGGGATGTATTTGTTGGAAATGATTTAAGGTTACATAATCAAGCATATTTCATTTCTGGGTATGGTCGATGGGCGAATACCTCCTACCCATCGATCCAGGGGGACTTGTCGGTAAAGGGACGGTATGAGAGCCCGGGGTGGTTTTGGAATTGGAGACTATCAGAACAGGACTTGGACTCTTACTTTGAGATTAAACCTAGAATAGTAGATGAACACCCTGATGTGGCCGCGTTAGAAGTATTAGGCTACATCAGGGAAAAAAGAAACGATCCAATGGGCGATATCACATCAAGAGCGTATCCTGGCAACATGAATGAGATTGATGGTTATCAGGTTATTAAAAAAGGTTATGAAAGACAGGGGAAATCTCCAAAAGCTCCTGATCAGTTTTATGGCGATACCTATATACGTGGGGATTTAAAATTACACGGCTCCCATTTGAAGGTAGATGGAAATTTAATCGTGGACGGTAATCTCACTATTGAACCGCAAGGAAACGATGCGTCCTCTCTCACCGTTGATGGTTCCATTTATGTCCATGAGAATGCGGACTTAACTGGAACGGTTACATTGCCGGAAGATCGATTCATGTATATTAATGGCTATCCCAAAAACGGGAATTGCAATGGAAATAACTCTCACAATAATAAATGCGGGGTTTACATAAGTGATCTCACCTTTCAGGGAAGTCTTTACACAAATCATGAAGTTGATATAAGGGAAGATTTGAATATGAACGGGACTCTTTATACTCGTTTGGGTGGACGAATAGAAAACTTGTCTAATGAAAGCGGCGGTACACTCGTTGTGGTAAGTGAAGGAGAATTAAGAATTGCCAACAATAATTTGTATAACAGTGAACCGAAAGTTATCAATGCATTCTTTTATACGAATAGTGACTTGGATATCTATGGGGTTGGCTCTAACTTGAAAATTCGTGGAGGTGTATATGGAAGGAATGTAACGTTAAATGCCGTTAAAGGTTCCACCAGTGATGAGTATTTTGCTGGTTCTACTAATTTCTCAAGTAGTAGTGACCCCTTGTATGTAGAGAAGAATCAGGATTCTCTAAGTCCTCAATCATCCAGGTTGACCATAGAGTATGCTCAGGAGCTTATTCTTAACCCGCCTGAAGGTATACCTACGGTCGATAAAGTCACAGTAAAAGAAATCGATCAACACTTTTACAGTCCATGAAGGGAGGAAATAAATGAATGACAGATCTACTTGTATGGTTCGTAACGGTTGGTGTCGCATTGATTGTTTTGCGGTATATTCCTATGAACCTGCCTATGAAGGGTCGGATGATCGTGTGGCTCACAGGATCATTGATTAGTTCATTAGCGCTGTTAGCTACGATCACCTATACGTTCTGGATGGGAATTCTAGCCGCGCTTGTACTTGGGGTTGTGTTTGCCGTATTTCTGCAGGAAAAAGCTCCTCGGGCATTTGCAGTTGGACAAGAGACTACAGAAGAATCATCAGATGAGAAAAAGATTCCTCCTCAAATGGAAGACTATGAGAATCGGTACCGTAACGACAATGATGACGAACACCTTATAGAAGATGACGAGTTATCAGGGAGACAGACGGATAAAGGGCCTGTTCAGGATGAGAATTTCCCACAAGAAAATCTTGAAAAGAAAGAAGAAGGAATTCTTGTTCCTGAAACAACTGAGGTGGAACGTTCAAAATCAAGCGATTCTAAAGATAATTTGGATGAGTATGAAGAGCCCATTCAAGAAGAGGAATCGCATGATGGCTTCTATATAGAAGATGTAAAAATGCAGGGAGATGTGTTCGGATGGGCCGGCGATGATGAATCTTTGTTATTAGATGAAGAACTTTCACGGTTACGAATGGAAGAACAAAGTGTAGTAGATGGAGAGAAATTTGAGGATTCCGAAGATGTTACAGAAGAGGAGTTAATGGCGGAAAGAAATCTCCAATTGGATATGGAAGAACACGGTCCAAAAGATAAAGTTTCCAAGTCTGAAGAGCTTCCACGTGTTAAAGAGGATACACAAGAAAGCATTGTGGAGGATGATTTAGAATCTGAAGAAGAAATCATAAATGAAATCTACGAATCAACAAATTCTGACAATGATATTACCCGGGAAATGAGCGATCAGGACGAAGAAATGGCTGTAGATCATCAGAAATCTATCTTATCCTCACCCATAGATCAAGATTTGGATGCGGATATGGAAGATAATGTGGATAGCCTTTCACTTGAAGAATTGAAAGCCGATGAAGCGTTAAGGAAGCAGCTGCTTGAGTTGATGATTGAGAAAGATGATCTTGATCGCAAGCAGGATGAACTATTGGAAGGGAAACAGGCAACAAAAGATATCGTGAACTCCCAGGGTGAGACCGTTGTCACAGAAGGTGCAGTTTTAACTAAAGACGGAATCGATCAATTGAAGAGGTTCGGTCCGAGTGTCATGGTTGAATTGAGCATGAATGTGAAGTGATTCCGTAGGATTTATAGGAGGTGTTCCTAATTGAAACAAATACCGAACCTTAAATTGATTTCATTGGTAGTTGCTGTTGGGATGAGTATGTTTCTTTTTACGATGGGAAGTTCAGCGGCTATTCAATATGTCACTACCGGAGAACGCCTCCCGGAGAATACCGTTATTGCTTCCGTTAATGTATCAAAGAAAAGTAAAGAAGAAGCGGTACAACTGTTGGATGAAAAAGTACAGCATTGGAAAGATAACCAATCGATTATTGTGAAACTGGATGGAAAAGAACTCGCTGTTGATCCGGGATTGCTCCAATTTAATGTAGTTGAAACGGTTGAACAAGCTATCCAAACAACCAATCGAGATCTGCAAATCACCATTGATGAGTCTTATGTGTCGGACATGAAGTCTCATATGAATGATTCACTGGCTTCTGAATTTTCTCAGGAACAATTCATTGAAACTGTGAAAAGGGATGCAGCACAATTGGATGACTCCCGTTTAGAGTATCTCGCCTATGATTTTGTAAAAGGGGATACAGCTTCGCTCTACGAGAGCATAGGTGAACAGACGCTCGCCGTTCCACAAGAAACGAGCATGGACCGAGCTGTGAAGTTATTTGGCGGAAAAGAGCTTGAAGACGGGGCAGTCTTTTCATTCAACCATTGGTTAAATAATGATGGGGTTTACGATGAAGTTTCCCTAGATGTGCTGGCCTCTGCCATCTATGGAGCTAGTGTGAATGCCGGGATGATCATCCAGGAAAGACATATCAGCCACCGGTTACCAGAATACGCAGAACCTGGCATGGAAGCGAATGTGGATCTTAACCAAGATCAGGATTTGAAAGTGTACAATCCTTTTTCAGGAGACTATCAACTTTCGGTAAGTGTAGAAGCTGGAAATGTGGAGGTTCAATGGATGGGATATCCGACAGCCTCAGATTACCATGTCCAAGTGTTAGAACGTGAAGAAATATCTCCTAAAACAATCATCCAATATTCTTCTCTTGTCCAAAGGGGGACATTCAATCTTTTACAAGAAGGTGAAAATGGCGAGCTTGTCTCGGTCTATCGTGTGGATCGATCTTTATCCGAAGAAGTGAAGGAGTTCATTTCTGAAGACTATTACCCGCCGGTAGCTAGAGTGGAGGAACACCCGCCTGGTATGGAAGAAGGCCTTGGAGACGATCCAGACTCTGTAAAAGAAGAAAGCAGCTCTCATTCAAAAAATGGAAAAAAGGATACCGACAAAGATGATAGTGAACGGGACGCCAAAAATCCCGAATCCTTGCAAAAGAATGAGGATGGCATTTGGGAGGTTGTTCCTAAAGATGAATCTAAGTAATGGACAAAAAGGGTGAGCCGGCCATGATTAAGAGAAAAAGATTAGGTGATTTGTTAAAAGATGCGGGGATTATTGAAGAGAACCAGATTCAAGAAGCGTTGGATAGTAAAAAGCCGGACCAGAAGCTGGGGGATGTTCTTGTAGAAAAGGGTTATGTGACGGAAAAGCAACTGATTGAAGTCTTGGAATTTCAACTGGGGATTCCGCATGTTTCTTTGTTTCATTTTCCCATTGACCCTCATGTGATTACGATCGTAAGCAAAGACTTTGCTATTCGTAACCTCCTGGTTCCTATTCAGCGAAAAGGCGAGGCACTGACAGTAGCTATGGCGGATCCGATGGACTATTTTTCGATTGATGATTTGAAGATTTCCACAGGGTTCAAAATTTCCCCGGTTATTGCGACGAAGCATGAGATCCTTCAGGCGGTTAACCGTCATTACAATTTGAATGATACTAGTCTTGTGGAAAATGCAGAGGATACGGAAGAAGCGCCTGCCATTAAACTAGTGGACCAGTTACTTCAGGCAGGTGTCCAATTGAAATCAAGCGACATCCATATCGATCCCCAGGAATCGCGGGTTTTAATCCGTTACAGAATTGATGGGGTTTTAAGAACAGAACGAACATTACCCAAGTCCTTCCAAAACAGTTTGATTGCCCGTGTGAAAATTATGGCTAACCTCAATATTACAGAAAACCGCCTGCCGCAGGACGGTCGTATCAAGACGAATGTCGATCGGTCTCCCGTTGATTTGAGAATTTCAATCCTGCCTACGGTGTACGGGGAGAAAATCGTGATCCGAATTCTTGATCTTTCAAATGCTTTGAGTTCAATCGAAGACCTCGGATTCAACAAAATGAATGCTCAAAAATATAAACAATTAATTGAACAACCTTCTGGCCTGATCCTGATTACAGGTCCGACGGGTTCTGGGAAATCTTCTACTTTATATGCCTCCTTGAATCGTTTGAATACAGACGATGTCAATATTATTACAGTAGAGGACCCTGTAGAGTATCAAATCGAAGGACTGAACCAAGTGCAGGTGAATACATCTATCGGTCTGACTTTCTCGAAAGGACTCCGTTCGATTTTACGTCAGGACCCTAACGTTGTCATGGTCGGTGAGATCAGGGATTCGGAAACAGCGGAAATTGCCATTCGAGCTTCTTTGACCGGGCATTTGGTTTTAAGTACGTTACATACGAACAGTGCTATTGCTACGATTCCTCGTTTGTTCGATATGGATGTGGAACCTTATCTCGTTGTTTCTTCTCTCTCAGGTGTGGTTGCTCAAAGGTTAGTCAGAAAAATATGCCGTGATTGCAGACGATCCCACGACATTACGGAAATGGAGAAAAAACAGTTTCAAAAACGTGGAATGACGGCAGACACAATATACAAAGGAGCGGGCTGTGACAGCTGTCAAAATACAGGGTATCGAGGTCGGATGGCTATTCAGGAAGTGTTAGTCATTGATGATGAAATCCGTACGATGATGATGAACAACGGAAGTATGGACCAAGTCCGGAGGTACGCATTGAAGCAGGGGATGCTTTTCTTATTGGATGATGGTTTGTTGAAAGTGAAGCAGGGATTGACGACGTTAGAAGAAGTGCTTCGCGTCGCAAAAGTCGACTAGCGAGGTGGTAAGACATGAAAGAAACATTTGATCAGCTCCTGACGGTTGCCAACGAATATGAAGCCTCTGATATTCATTTAACCGTCGGGGTGCCTCCAATTTTTAGAATACATGGTCAGTTAAGGAAGTACGGAAAAAATCCGCTGAAACCGGCAGATACAAACGGGATGGCGGAGGCGATCTTATCTGAGGATTTACATAAACAGTTGATCAGCAACCGTGAAGTGGATGTATCCTACGGGATTGCGGGAGTTTCGAGGTTTCGTATCAATATTTACTATCAAAGAAACTGTCTCTCGATGGCTGTCAGGATTGTACCACGGGAGATTCCTACGATCGAAGATCTGCACATGCCTCAAGTGTTGAAAAAAATAAGCAGCTATGCGCAGGGGCTTGTACTTGTTACAGGGCCTACAGGATCAGGGAAGTCTACAACACTCGCTTCCATGGTTGATTATATAAACCAATCCGCCCGCAAGCACATCATTACCCTGGAAGACCCGATTGAGTACACCCATAATCATAAAAACTGCATTGTGGATCAGCGTGAAGTCGGGTTTGATACGAGGAATTTTGCCAATGGTTTACGCTCTTGTTTACGTCAGGACCCTGATGTCATTCTGGTTGGAGAACTGAGGGATTTTGAGACGATTTCAACTGCCCTGACGGCTGCAGAGACCGGTCATCTTGTATTCGGCACCTTACATACGACCAATGCTCCGGACACCATCGATCGAATCATTGATGTTTTTCCACCAAACCAGCAGGGCCAGGTGAGGGTACAGCTCGCAAATGTTCTGCAGGCGATCGTTTCTCAGCGCTTATTCCGCCGGTTGGATAAAAAAGGGAGACGGGCTGCGGTTGAGATTCTGTTAAATACACCTGCGGTCAAAAATTTGATTCGAAATGAAAAGATTCATCAAATTGAAAATGTCATGCAGACATCCCGGGCACAGCAAATGCAAACCTTGGCGATGTCAATCCAGGAATTGCTGAAAGAGAAAGTCATTGATGAACGGGATGCGGCTCCATATTTAAGAGAAGGGGGCTTATAGCATGCCTTACTATTCCTATCAAGGGCGCAGTCTGCTTGGCAAAGCACAAAAGGGAAGGCTGCGTGCAAATTCCAGGAAAGAAGCCGTCATGTCATTAAAAGACCGTGGCATGACGATCTCGGAAATTAAAGAAATCGATAGTATCTTTCTAAAGGACATCCAAATAGGCAGTCCGGTAAAGTCTAAGGATTTTGTCATTTATCTAAGGCAGTTTTCAACGCTCATGAGAGCCGGAATTTCCTTGCTTGAATCGACTAAAATTCTTGCAAAACAATCCAATAGCCGGGCGTTAAGTGAAGCGCTCTATGATATTAGTGAGCAATTAGAGAGTGGACGTTCTTTTTCTGACGCAGCAGGAGCTCATTCGAAAATCTTTTCAAACTTATTCATCAATATGGTACGGGCGGGTGAAGTTGGTGGGAATCTTGATGATATCCTGGAACGTTTAGCTGTTTATTACGAAAAACAATACGACACAAGGCAGAAAATCATATCTGCTCTAACCTACCCGCTTGTGGTCGGTCTAATAGCGATTGGGATTGTAATTTTTCTATTAACCTTCGTTGTACCAAGGTTTGCAGGCATGTTCGATACGATGGGAGGAGAGCTGCCCTGGATTACTCAGCTCACATTTGGCATGAGCCAGTTTTTCCAGAGCTTCTGGTATGTGGTCATCCTTCTACCTGCGCTTTTCATGATCACTTTTAAACTGGTCGTAGACAGAAATCCAAAGCTGCAGTATACCGTTGATGTTATGAAGCTTAAAATTCCTGTTTTCGGTCCGTTGATTCAAAAAGCCGCTCTAGTTCGAATGACAAGTACATTGAGTTCGTTGATGAACAGCTCCGTCCCTATCTTAAAGTCCCTGCAAGTGACACAAAACGTCGTAGAAAATAAAGTGGTCGAACGAGCAATCATGAATAGCTATCAATCGCTGGAAAAAGGAAACAACCTTTCCGATCCATTGCGGCAATACGCCATTTTCCCGCCCCTGGTCATCCAAATGATGGCTGTAGGTGAGGAAACCGGATCGCTTGATTACATGCTTTCAAAAGTAGCTGAATTCTATGAATCAGAGCTCGAATATACTACGGATCGATTAAAGACGCTGATTGAGCCACTAATGATCTTAGTCCTCGCACTTGTGGTCGGAGGGATTGTAGCGGCAATCGCGGTACCGATGTTTTCGATCTTCGATACCATTAATTAAGAATTTGTAAGAATGTGCAAAAATACTAGTTTGATCACTAAGTATCCTTTATAATGAACATAGGACCTTTTGCTAGTGAAAAAAGTATCACATATCCATTAGCAGAAAATCGAAAGTACTACAAAAAGGAGAGGGAAAATGAAGAAGTTAAGAGAAATGTTGAAGAATGAGAAAGGTTTCACGTTGATTGAGCTTTTGGCTGTTATCGTTATTTTGGGGATAATTGCTGCTATTGCTGTTCCTGCGATAGGAAGTATTATTGGTAATACAGAAGAAGATGCTCATGATGCAAATGCATTATCCCTACTTGAGTCAGCGAGGCTAGCTCATGTAAGTGGCGAGGTTGAAGTTGGAGAAACAGTTACAGCGGTTACTTTAGTTGACCTCGGGTACTTAGATGCAGTTCCTCAAGACCCTGAAGCTGATGGTGTTTATGGAACAGCCCAAGTAGCAGTGGAAGAAGTAACTTCTGAAGAAGAGGGAGTTAATGATCAAGTAAGTTATACCGTTACACTTGGGACTGGTGGAACAGATGGAACAAATTATGTAAGTGGTTTGACAAAAGAAGAACTAAATAGTCAGTAATATGAAGGGGCTGTTAGTTAATACAGAAACAGCCCCAATATAAGCAGGAGTAAAATATGAACATAATCATTTCTTTTTATATATTTTCATTAGGGAGTATCCTTGGCTCCTTTTATAATGTTGTTGGTCTACGCTTACCAAAAAACATCCCATTCACAACCTCGCGCTCTGCTTGCCCACACTGTACCACTCCTTTACAACCAAGAGATCTGATCCCTCTATTCTCTTACCTCATATCCAAAGGTAAATGTAGACATTGTCAGCATTCCATCTCAATTACATACCCACTCACTGAGCTGATTACGGGCTTCCTGTTTTTATTAGCATACATAAACCTGGGTTTATCATTGGAATTTGCAGGCTCAATTCTATTGATCTCTTTAGCGGTTATAGTAACAGTGAGTGACATCAACTATATGCTTATACCAAACAAACTTTTGTTATTCTTCGGCCCAAGCTTTATCATCTTCCGAACACTCCAGCCGTTGCAGCCATGGTATGACTCCGTATATGGCGCTCTAGCCGGCTTTGGGATCATCTTTGTGATTATAGTCCTTAGTAAAGGTGGTATGGGAGCGGGAGATATGAAACTTTTGGGAACGTTAGGGATCCTTTTGGGTTTAAAGTTAACGTTGCTAACTTTATTTTTAGCCACGTTAATTGGTACGGTTGTCAGCTTGACATTGTTGAGCTTCAAAGTGATAGGGAGGAAAGATCCCTTTCCTTTCGGCCCTTCGATTGTGCTGGCTGCGGTCATCAGTTACCTTTTTGGATTTAATTTGCTGCAATTTTATTTTGAAACGTTTTTCTTAGGAGGAGGGGAGACCATTGTTTCGTTTTTTTAATACCAGTGGTCGAGTGAATTTTGTAATCAAAAATCATTGCATTCGCTATGTGTATTCGAAGTCCGGCCATGCGGGTGAAATGGATGATATGGGTGAAATTGTTCTTCCTCCTCACGTGATGGAGGACGGGAAAGTAAAAGATGTCGGTGAGCTTACTAGAATCGTTGACAACTTCGTTGAGAATAAGGGCTGGAGCAAAAAAACACTTTATTTTACGGTGCCGGATCACTCGGTTGTTGTCCGTCCTTATGATGTACCGGTTCATCTGAAGGACGATGAAATCAAAGGGTATTTATATATGCAATTGGGGGAAACCCTCCATCTCCCTTTCGATGACCCTGCCTTTGATTATAGTGTCCTTGGTGAAAAGGGGGAGTATAAAAAGCTGCTTCTGTTCTCTTTTCCGGAAGAGCAGATTCGAATGCTGGATCAGGTGTTCAATGGTGCCAAGCTTAAAACGAAAGCGGCTGATATTAGTGCCCTGTCTATTTATCGTTTGTATGAGTATTTGGAATTGACCTCAGAAGGAGAACACTTACTATTGATTGACTGGAATTTGGATGGGTGTGTGCTGACGGTCTTTAACGAACATGTACCAGCATTTATCAACCACACTAGAAGTCCGCTTACCATGACATTATGGAAAAGGGAAAACGGTCACTATCTTTGGCAGGGAAATGATGAAGGTCCAACTGAATTTACTTACGATCAGATAAACGAAGTGGAAAGAATTATGGACTTTTATCGATTCTCTGTGATGAATGGGGAAGCCTCGGTTTCTAAGGTCCTTCTAACAGGAGATTGGCCGGAGAATGAACGGGTAAAGGATTTGCTTGAAGAAAAAGGGATACAGGTCGCTGCTTTGAAGGATGCAGACGTTTTCCTGGAATCAAACCAAACTTCCAGTGCTGAATATATGGATGCCATTGGTTTAGCGATTAAGCCATAAAGGACAAAGGCAGGGGATGAGAAAATGATAGTGGAAATTAATTTATTGGAACAAAAAGAAAAGAGAAATATTCTGCCATACATAGCTGTCGCTTTCTTCGCTCTCCTTTTATTCATTATGGCTATCGTGTTCCATGCACAAAAGACAACTTTGGTTAATGAATCTTCTAGATTGGATGAACAGATTTTGCAGGTGCAGAGGGAACAGGAAAACTTGGCCGGCCCATCTGAAGGTGACGGGACGGAAAGGGAACAGTTGAAAAGTTCTCTCCAGGAGCTGAAAAGCACGATTGTGCCTACGGTTCCTGTTGTGGAAGGACTTGTATCGCTGCTTCCTGAGCGAGGTTTTTTTGAATCCTTTGCTTTAACCAGTGCTTCGGAAGTTAACGTGAATGTAAGGTTTGACACAATTCAGGATGTGGCGAAATATACCCATACACTCCTTCAACAATCGTTCATCTCTGATGTTGAATTAGCAGGTGTGGAAACAGATGTGGTGGACGATACAGAGGACCTGTATGATTATCAACCACGGTATGTTGCCAGTTATTATATTGTTCTCGAAGAAGGGACGCTTGCAGCTGAGGGGGTGTCTATCCAATGAAAATTGAATGGAATCGCCGGATTTTATGGATCATCATGGCAGGTTTTTTTCTTGTCATTGCGTTTTACATACTCGGTCAAAGAGTTTTTCTGACTCCCTACAAGGAGCAGGTGGCAGAGCAGGAAGACAGTTTAGCGCAGGAACAAAAAATTCTTTCTGCCATAGAGAGTAACAAGGAAGAAAGTAAAAGAGAACAAATCCTCACTTCACGAACGATTCAGCAACAATTACCAGTCGTTCCTCTCATCGACCAATTGTTGATCGGTCTTGACCGGGCAGAGAATGCTTCAACAAGCTTGATCAACAGTATTAGTATTGCTGATTCAGAGTCATCTCTAACGATAAAAGAACCAGAAGATGAGTTCGTAGATAAAGGTGGAAATAACGAGGAGGCAGAAGGTTTAGATACAGAGGTTGATAAGCCCATAGACGATGAGGCGGAGCAACTGATTGAAGGGCTTCATACCCTTCAGTTCACAGTCGATGTGACGTCCGAAAACTATGATGAAATGCTCGGTTTTATGAAAGAGATTCAATCTTTATCACGAGTAGTACAGATTGAGTCGGTGCAGTTTGACACTCCTGAAAATGAGAATGAACTTGGCTATTCCATCGTCATGAATAGCTATTATCAGCCATTATATGCCGAACTCGCTAATGAAGCACCCCAATACCATTATGGGGGGAGTCCGAATAAGGTAGATCCTTTTGCTGTGGAACAATGGGAAAACATGAGTCCATCTGTGTCTAAAAATACAGAGGAAGAAGAGACACCGGTTGAAGAACAGCGGGACTTTGTAGAGGAAGAAGAGGAAGAAACATCTGATTCAGAAGCTGAGAGTCAGTTGTAGCCAAAATTGTCGAAGGGCTACTGACAAATTTCAGCGTCCTTTTTAAAACTGCTGTGATAGGGTTGGAACAAACCTTGCAGGAGTGATCAAACCATGGATTCCAAAAATAAGATCTCCATTTCATTTCGAAACGAACATCAGCAGGAAACGAAAAATGAAGTTGTTCGGACACAAAAGGAGCAAGCCGCTGCCGTAGAGGAAGATAAGGAAGATGAACGTCCCGCTACCCGGGTGTATCACATTCCTTTTAAAAAGAAACGCTTTTCTCAAACTCCAGTCAGGCCGTTGATCACTACAGCTCTGACTGCCCTTTTTGTCAGTCTTGGTCTAGGGTTCCTGCTTCTTCGTATGTTTGTATCTTTAACGGATTCATCCACGACAGGATCGGAAGCCGTACCTGCGTCTGGGGAAGCGAATCCAAACACGGAAGTGGTCACTTCCCAGCAAGAGGCGGTTTCGGAACTCCCGAGTGGTCCTACACAAACGTTTGAGACGTATATCGTTCAAGCGGGTGCCTTTTCAACAGAGGGGAAGGCTGATGAGTGGCAGAGCAAATTAACGGCTCTGCTTGTGCCCTCGATGGTCTGGCAAAGGGATGGTCAATATTTCTTGTTTGTTGGGAGTGCTCCGAATAAACAGGAAGCGGATCAGATTGCTGGGCGTCTTGCCGGAAAAAGCATAGATACTTATGTGAAGCCTTTTGTTGTAACGATTGATAAAGAAATCCCCACAGAGTTGACCACAGCCATTGAAACACATGAAATGACAGGGTTGTCTGAGAAGGAAAGAAAAAAGCTTATGGATGAAGTCGGCGAGAGTACATTACTTGGACAAGCTTTAAAGGAATGGGAATCCCAGGATGATACGAATATCAATTGGTTAAAAGTTGCTCAGTCATTAGAATAAGGAAAACAGCACGTGATATTCTATGAAAAAGAGAGTTTTCTTAATTGAAAGCTCTTTTTTTATATCTTTTTCTTATAGAAAATGATGTTTTCTATAATCCTCGGTTCATTAAAAATCTTGTACTATAGGAAGAGCCCCATGTTTAGAAAGGATGATATTGGAATGATGCGCTTAGTTTTAGGATCACAGTCTCCAAGAAGAAAGGAACTGCTTGAGCTTGCCGGGTATGAGTTTGATATCCGTCCATCCAACGCTGATGAGGTGATTGAGGAAGGGATGTCCCCCGAAGAAGCTGTCCTCCATTTAGCTAGGATGAAGGCTGAAAACGTAGAGGTCGAGGAAAGTGAAGTGCTTCTTACTTCGGATACTGTTGTAGTTAACAATGGCGAAATCCTTGGGAAACCGAAAAGTGAGCAGGAAGCAAGGAAGTATTTAAGTTCTTTAAGTGATACGACCCACGAGGTTTATACAGGGGTTTGCCTAAAGGCAAACCGGACGGTGGATATGTTCCATGTTAAAACAGAAGTCACCTTTTACAAGTTGTCAGAAGAGGAGATCGATGCTTATATCGAGACGGGAGAGGCCTGGGATAAGGCCGGAGGTTACGGCATCCAGGGGAAAGGATCCTTGTTCGTTGAAAAAATCCATGGAGACTATTACAGTGTCGTGGGTCTTCCACTGTCACGAGTCGCACGGGAACTTAAGAGGTTAGGCATCTTCCCTGGTTGATTCCTTCTTTCATGGGGACATAGAAGGAAAGGATGCGAATCATTGACCCAGACGAGTATAATGATCAAAGATGTTCCGAGGGAGGACCGGCCGAGAGAGCGCTTGATTGAGCTCGGAGCTTCCCATCTATCAAATCAGGAATTGTTTGCCATATTGCTAGGAAGCGGAACGAAACGCGAGTCCGTGATGGAGCTCTCCAATCGGCTCCTTGTCCATTTTGAAGGGATCATGCTTCTTAAGGATGCAACCATTGAAGAGCTTACAGCCATCCGTGGGATCGGAGCGGCTAAAGCCGTTCTGCTCCTGGCAGCGATCGAATTAGGCAAACGGATGCAGAAGATGAAACCTGTGGAACGCTATATGATCAGAAGTCCGGAAGATGGGGCGGACTTTATCATGGAAGAAATGAGAGATTTAAAGCAGGAGCACTTCATCTGTTTGTTTTTGAATACGAAGAACCAGGTCCTTCATAGACAAACCATCTTTATCGGCAGCTTGAATGCTTCGATTGTCCACCCGAGAGAGGTGTTCAAAGAAGCGGTAAAGAGGTCTGCCGCCTCTATCATTTGCGCCCATAACCATCCTTCCGGGGACCCCACTCCATCCCAAGAAGATATTCAAGTCACACGCAGGTTGAAAGAATGCGGGAAGATGATTGGCATCGAATTACTGGACCATCTTGTCATCGGTGATCGTAAATTCATTAGTCTTAAAGAAAAAGGCTATTTGTAATACTATCTAATTATGATCAGGAGCCCTCTAACTAGGAATATTTTTATCTTTTCTACACAATAATTACATGAAACCTCACAAAAACCTCACAACTTATTTAAAAATAGCTAAATAGCTTAATAGGTCAGTGAATAATAGTCCTCATTCTTTCAACAAGAAATATGATTTACTTTTTGAGTAATAATAGGTAACTAACTATATTTTGGTTTTGTCCAATCTCAATCATGTAAATGGAATAGTATATATCATCTGTAAAAGAAGGGGATTAAAAAATGAGTGATAAAAAGTTTAGAGCAAGTCAAGCTCGCGATGTTAGGTTGGTAGGGGATAGAGCTCAAATACGTCCTACTACTTGTTGCACGTCTAGAACTGGACCTACAGGTCCGGAGGGTCCAGAAGGCCCCGCAGGTCCTGTAGGTCCCGCAGGTCCCGCAGGTCCTGCAGGTCCTGTAGGTCCAGAAGGCCCCGCGGGTCCAACGGGTCCCGCTGGAGAAACAGGGTTACCTGGAACAGGTTCAATTATTCCTTATGCTTCTGGTCTTCCTGTAGTAATGACTACTGTAGCTGGTGGCTTGGTTGGTACAACTAGTTTAGTTGGATTTGGAAGTAGTGTTACAGGTGTGACTTTACTCGGGAGTGGTCAAATCGATTTGACTGGTGCAGGAGGTACACTTCTAAACTTTGCTTTTTCAGCTCCAAGAGATGGTACTATTACTTCCATTGCTGCCTATTTTAGTGCTACTGCCTCTGTAACTTTAGTTGGAGATACTACAATACAAGCTCAGATGTATGTATCTGAGGACCCTTCCACTAATATTTTCACGCCTATTCCTGATACACTAGTCTCGCTGTCACCGACAATAACGGCTCCTATTACTTTAGGAGATATTGCACGAGGTTCCTTGTCTAACCTAACTGTCCCAGTATCACAAGGGGATAGACTCCTAATGGTATTCTCTGCCACTGTAGAGGGAATAACCCTAGTAGGAACAGTTGCAGGTTACGCAAGTGCTGGTGTAACAATTAATTAAAGAGTGATTTTTCCTAAGATGTTTCCGTACAAATTAGAGATTTGTACAGGAGCATCTTTTTTCATTTTATTTGTAACATGAGTATAAATCTTCATAGTAGTTGTAGTGTCCTCATGGCCAACCCTCTTCATTATTGTTGCCAAGTCCACTTTTGCTTCAGCCAACATACTTACATGTGTGTGTCTGAAAATGTGGGGAGTAGCTCGTTTCTTTATATCTGTGAATTTGAGCAGCCGGTTCTTTCACTTAGGCGCTTTTCTATAATATCTTTTATCTCCAAAGCTTTATTCATTTCCTTTTTGGAAAATAAAACGGAATTTTCGTCATTGGATGCCTTATGAACACCGACTTTTCTATTCCCTTCAAATAAACCAAACTGAATATAACCAGCTCTTATTCCGGGCTTCTTTAATTGGACACTAGAAATGGAGTTAAGTCGTATAGCTTTTTCTCCCCTGAGGCCAGATGCAGAATTCATCATACCCTTCCTGTCTAAATATAAATATTCTTTATCAATTGAAACTGTAGTTTTTCCGCCGTGTTTAAATTCGAAAACTTCCACTCCAGTCCCACCTTCATACTTATTTATTTTCGTCCTCTTTAATGATCTCCCACATTTTCCTTAGTCTTCTTATATCTTCTTCTTTTGACTTAGGAAGTTCTTTTCCCTATTCATACCAGCACAAGAGGAATTTTCGGAGCCTACACCACATCCTGAAAGCTCAGTCGATAAATACGAGCAGCTTGAAAAAATAGGGAAGCTAAAAGAAAAAGGTATCATAACCGATGAAGAATTTCAGACAGAGAAAGAAAAGATACTAAACAATTAGACAAGAGGTGTAACCAACATGGGCACTATTGATTCAAACGGTTTCGTTCACTTCTTAGTTTACGCAGAAGCATCCGATGGTGTAACCTCATCCACTATTGAAACAGATTATGTGGAATTGGAAGTAACATTGAAATCAACCGCAAATCTGATTCAACGCCCGATTTTCAAACGTACCGCAAACTTTGAAGGGAAAGTGGCAGGAAGTACGGTGGAGAATCCGCATATTTTCAAGGCAGACGGTAATGTTGAGTTAGCTTCACCTGATGCAAATAGATATGAAGCTACAAACGTTGATTTAAATGAGGTGAAAAGTTTAGATGGCGTTGTAAGAAATGTCAATAGAACAGAAAACGGACTAATCCCTCAACAGCTCTTTTCCTTCAACGTTGTTGCTGAAATCGAACGCAAGTTAGGGGAAATCCCTGCAAGTGATAAGGTTCAATGGTGTAAAGATAATGTCAATATGAGGTTTACATGGAGTGGAAAAGGAAGTTCACCTATTGGGAATAACGCACATTTGGATTTTTGGTATACAGATACAAGTGAATGGTACTCAAGTAAATACGGTGGAAAAATCAGAACACATTCCAATAGTAGTATAACAACGTTATCTTTTGGGGCAGATTTATTAGCTAAAATAGATTCAAATGGGTTTACTCATTTTCTTGCATACACAGAAGCATCTGACGGAACCGTACCATCAAGTATTGTAACGGATTATGTAGAACTAGAAATCGAATTAAAACCCGATGCCGATCTGATCCATCCGAACGTCCCACTTTATCAAGTCACACAATCGGAATACGATCAGATTCTTGTGGATTGGGACGAACAGGAAGTTATGAAACGTTATCCTTCTGTCACAGGGATGCAACATGTGCAGAATCCGATGTTGACGGTGGAAGGGAAGAATTTGTTACCACCTTTCTATGAGTGGTTTTCTCTACACTCGGAATCCTCAATTAAATCTCCTTATGAGTTAGAAATGGATTATACGGGTTCAGATGGTAATCAAATAAACAATGTTATAGTACCTGTATCACCTAATAAGGAATACACTTTATCTTTCGAGGAAATAAATGGATATTATCAGATAAAAGCCCTTGATGGTAATAAATCGATTATTTCAGTTTTAGATTCAGGACTAGAACTTACTCAAACCGTTACGACTACTGAAGATACTAGATTCCTAGAAATTCTTGTTTACGGGGTTTCTGCTCAATCAGGGGCAACACTTATTTATAAAAACCCTATGCTCAACTTAGGTTCACAACCCAAACCATTCACACCCTACAACCCATCCCACCTTTACGCACAAGCGAAACTTGGTGCTATCGGTGATGTGAAAGATACGTTGTATCAAGATCAGGGACAATGGAAGTTGAGAAAAGTAGTGGAGAAAATTGATTTAGGAAAACTAGAGTGGTCTCCTTACCAAGAAAAGGACGGATTCGCATTAGTTCTCCAAGATGGTGCTTCAGATAACGTCTTAGAAAACCATTACCCGTTAGTTGAAAAATATAATGGTAAAATTTTGTCTTATGGTTCAACAAGTGGAGGTAATGGTTGGACAATGCCCGACTCATCAAACATTAACGGAATGGGTCAACTAGCTATTACTATTTCATATGAAGATGCAACAGGTTACGACATAGCTACAAGTGCAGGAATTAAACAATACTTTGTTGATAACCCTTATAAAATTTCTTACATCCATAAAGAACCTGAAACGTTGGATGTTGTGGATGTATACGGGTCACCAATGGCGAGTCATACTCACATTAAATATTCCCAACAACTAGGAAAACTGGGAGAATATGAAAATGGTATCACGGAAGAGGGCACGTTCTCATCCATCATCAAAGTGGAGAAGATTGACAGGGAAACAGGAGCTGAAACGAACGTAACCGATTCTTGCACACTGAATCCTGATAAGAATGGATTTACTTCGACTGCTCTGAAGAATAGCGATTTAGTGTGGTACGAGCTCGAAGTGGAAAATGCAGCTGGTGGAACTTTAGACTTCATGTATTATGACAGCCGTTATGTTATTGAAGATGACTCCAACGGTAAAGTGTATAAGTATAAAATTACCGCTAGTGATGGAGTTCCTCAAATAAAATTAGTAGAAATTTGATTAAGATGAAAAATAAATGAAATTAAATCCCATTTCTAATTTCCTTTTTGTTATATTGATACAGAATTACTTAATCAATAGGGGGAATTGACATGGAAGTCAGTGTGTTCTTTGCAGTGGTGGTCTTATTAGCGATAGGACTCTCATTCGTAATAATCGGTTTTGGAGTGCATAGAAAAGGCGCGTTAATTATGCAATTGTTGGGTCATATAGCATTGGTAGCGTCAATATTGTGGACTGGGATGGAAGCAGTGGTAAGCGATGTTCAAAGTGAAGAAGAAGTCGTTGAAGGTATCCTTGCACAAATCAGTTATTATAACTACGCGCTGTATGCTTTATCAGCCGTTTTGTTAGCATCAAAAGGGTTACTCGAGTCTTGGTGGGAGCTAAAAGACACATCCAAATAAGAGAAGGAGCCCTGTATAGGCTCCTTTTTTATTATGGATATATTTATGTTAGGTAAGAGATATTGAAGGGAATATGTGACATTAACATCGGAACTAGGAGCTATCTTCTAGTTTTGAAATTGTTTACTTTCTCTAAGGAGGGGTTGGAAATTAACCAAGGAATCTTTAATGCTATTGAACTTTCTCCGGCCGAGGCTGGGGATGCAAAAGGAATAAGGTTACTCAAGGATAACCTTACTGTTTTAGAGTTAGTGATTAGTGAATCAGCTTTGGCGGATCAAAGAAGTGGTATCGACTCGGACAATCTTTATCCTTGGCTATATGATACAGCAGTTTTAATTGCTGAACATAGAGAAGGAAAAGAACCGAAACGTTATATTTTGACATCATATGATGTGAATAGTGGTAATTTAAATACCACTATTGATCAGATTAAGCAGAAAGATATATAAGAGGCACTATTTTTTAAGAGTCCTATGAAGGGACTCTTTTTTATTGGAGATGAGTTTATGTATGTAAGAGATCTCGAGGGGAATGAATTCGCATTCCAAGCCACCACAACAGTGTCTGCGGAGAAAAACGGAAATCAGGAGTTTTCATGTACAGTTTTTCCTAATAAGGTTAACAGGGAATTCATCAATAATTTAACCGAGATGTGGGAAGTGGTCGATCATGACGATGTCCCATACAAAATCATCTATGCTAAGCCCCAGGGCAAAGGCGACTCTCCTAAAGTTCAAATAAAAGCGATCCCCTTGTTCTTCGACACATTTGAACGGCTGCGAATCTATGAAGAATACAACGAGCATATGACAGTCCAAGAATTCTTCGAGGTCGTTTTCTCTGGAACAGGATATGAAGTAGTAATAGTTGATTCGTTTACTGCTATCCAATGGGAAGGACTTGGTAAAGGATCCACCAGGCTTGAAATGTTTAAGGACGGCCTTACTAGATACAAAGCCGAGTTCAGAATCCAAGGCGATACCATATACTTGGAGAGGCAAATCGGCCGAGACACTTCCTTTATGTTTCGCTATAAGCTCAATGCTTCCAACGTTTCAAAGGAGATAGATGCCTCAAACCTTTACACCTATGCCAGAGGATATGGTGACTACGAGGAAAGGTGGTGAAGCTAATGCTGCTTTAACCAGAGAGTACCGTTCTCCTTTGGCAGATATTATTGGAGAACGTCATGCACCTCCCATTTATGATGGAAGAGTTACTCGGGAATCAACGATGGATGCAGCACTTAAAGAGTTGGTCGATAACAGCTTGAAAATAAGTGTATCATCTGACGTTAATGATTTAAGAAGACAAGGATACCCTCTTGCTCAACCGATGTTGGGCGATAGGGTATTTTTAATAGATGAGAGAATTAACTTGAAGGAGGAAGTACGGGTCCAGGCTATGGCAGTCACGAAAGATTGGAGAGGAAACATCATAGATTTGAAAATCACGATGGGTTCTTCTTCTTTATCGAAGCGACATCAATCCAGTATGCGATCCACCATTAGTAATGTTGAAGATATTCTTTCTGGGCGTAAACAGCTACCTTATAATGCGCTGGATGCTGCTGTCCAAAGAGCGACGAAAGCATTACAATCCGCACAAACGGAGCTGGAGTTTGGTCAAGGTGTAATTGCAAGAGACCCTACAAATCCTAATCGAACAGTCATCTTCAATTCTGCCGGTTTGGGAATAAGCATCGATGGAGGAAACTCTTTTGAAGAAGCCATTACTTACCTTGGAATCAACACGAACCTACTTACAGCTGGTCAGATAAAAACAAACAACATTCAAATCATAGGTGAAGACAACCTTTTCTATTGGGATGGAAATGCATTAAGTGCTATTGATGCAGTAGATCCACAGCGAAGAGTGGACTTATCTCCAGGCCTTTTAGATATAAAACACGGGGCTATAAAAATCACTAGACCAGACGGATACACAGTGATTAATGATGGTATTCTGGAAAATGAATTTGCCTTACAGCCGACTTCTCCTTCTTTTACCAGTGGAAATGTTGGAATTGAAAGCTACTACTACACAACAACAAGGGACACTCCACAAGACTGTGACGCTTTTTTCTTCAAACACCAATCAAGATATGCGAAATTCAGAGTCGTACTTTATTGCGACAATGCTGCTGGTGCAAGAATTTCATTGTGGGAAATTGGTAATGGGGGCGCCCTTTTAGCGCAAACAACCCGCTATGGAACAGATGAAACTACAGCTAGAGAAAATTCGGTTACCTTGACCATAGATTTAGGTGTTCCCGATGGAAGCCAAAGGGGAATCTACTTCCGCCTAAATACTCAACCTGGGGACAGCGCGAGGCCGTTTAGTAAAAGCATGGTTGGAGGGATAACATGTGGCAAGTGTTTGTGAATGTTGACGAACAAGGAAATATATTAGTGGAATACAGTGGTAGGAACATAATTGCTGAAGATCAATATGATTACTTTTTCTTGGTCAACGAGGAGGTGGCCATGCATCTAAATGAGTATAAAGTCAGCTTAAATGGATTTAAACCGTCACTTGTTTTGAAGGGGAGCGCCTTGTAGGCGTATTTTTTATGGCGAAAAAAAGGAGTGACTTAGGTAGGTCACTCCTTAAAGGCTCAGATACGAGAAGAGGTTCCAACCTCCATATGGGGCTGAGCTAAATTGATTATGCAGGAAGTAGTTAATTATTACCACTGCTTCTTGTAGTTATTTACAAAACATTTACACTAGGGGGCTAATAATGGACATGATTATCAACTCAGCAAAGGCTTTAACGCTAGGAGTTTCAGTAGTATTCTCTTATTTATTTGGTGAATGGAGCGTCCTCTTGGGGGCGCTTATTTTCTTTGTCACATTTGATTACGTGACGGGAGTGATTGCGGCAGGTTATGAAGGGAAACTAAATGCTCGCGTTGGATTCTGGGGAATCCCAAAGAAAATCATGGTGTTTGGTATGGTTGCTATCGCTCATGTCATCGACAAGGTTTATGTGGAACAGATAGGGGAGCCACTGGCCATTGGGGAGTTTCAGGTAAGTGTAATGGCAGCGACTATTATTTATTACTTGGTCAATGAGTTTATCAGCATCACCGAGAATCTAGGAAAAATGGGGATGCCCGTCCCTACGCCACTGAAGAGAGCAATTGAGGCTTTTAAGGATAATTCTCACAAGCAAAAAGGGGCGTAAGACAGCCTCACCAACTGACGAAATCCGACATAAAGTATACCGTCTGAAAGGGGACAAAAGTATGGCCAAATTATTAAAGCCAAAGAGTAACTGGAACGGAAAACTGGTGGCGTTGGATGATGGACATGGTATGCAGACACCAGGTAAAAGGACACCTTATATCCCGGAACTTGGAAGGTCCATACGAGAAAATGAGTTTAACCGTAAAGTAGTCGCTTTTCTTTCCGACATTTTGTTAGTGCATGGTTTTAGAGTTTTATTGGTTGCACCTACAGATGTAGACACACCGCTGACCTATCGTACAAATGCAGCAAATAATTACAGGGCAGATATCTATGTATCAGTTCACTACAATGCTATGAGCTTTGATTTTGACTACTCAAATGCTAGTGGTATAAGTGTCCATGTGTTTCCTGGAAATATGAAGTACAACTCTGGAAAGTTGGCTCGATCAGTAGGTAAATACCTACAACGAGGAACCAGACAAAACTGGCGAGGCTACAAGGAGGACAACTTCCATGTTCTGCGCGAGACCAATATGCCAGCAATTCTGACAGAGAATGGCTTTATGGATAACCGATCTGAAGCTCTAATGATGCTGAATGAGGACTTCCAAAAGGAAGTAGCCATTGAGCATGCACAAGGGATTTGTGAATATTTCGGTGTTTCATATAAAGGTACGGACTCTCTTTGGGATAAGGGGTATTTGGAGAGAGGTGACTCTGGTGCCCAAGTGAAGCAGCTTCAGGAAGACCTGCTTTTTCTAGGATATGATCTAGGAGGATACGGAGCCGATGGATCTTTTGGACCGGCTACTGAAAAAGCACTTAAGCAATTTCAAAAAGACCAAAAGTTGAAGCAGGATGGCATATATGGTCCGAATACTAAGGCGGCCATGGATGATGCTGTCGCAGCTTATGAAGAAAAACTGAGGGAGGAATTGATCATGGAAAAGAACATCTTTATTGTGAACAGTTTTAAAGATGTAGCTGCCGTTGAAAAAGCCTTAAAGCGTAATGGTGGTGCTCTGAAGTTTAGATACAATGCTGAGCGTGAAGAAGTGAACGCTACAGATAACATTTTTATTGTGGGAGGAGGAAGAAACGGGCTGAAACTTGGGAAGGGAAAAGTTGTAGATCTCTCTGGGGCTACTGCAGAAGAAACGGCTAGTAACCTATACAAGCACTTCAAGCTTTTGTAAATCGTTTGCCAGCCATATAAGAGTGATGATACTATGTAGTCGCTCTGTAGTAAAAAAATATCACGAACAATGTTCTTACAGAGCAGGTCCCACCTTTCTCCGAGGTGGGCCTTTTTTTATTTTTGAATCATGGCTTTAATGAATTTAATCGCCACCCTCAAGAGTGTGAAGCTCTAACCCTTCATTTAAATCTTTAAGCCCCCACTCCCCATCGATTTCTTTATAGTGCTTTTGCATAATTTTAGCCCAGGCTTCTAATTTCTTTGTAGTAGTATCATCCATAAATGAACCTCCTTTTAGCATCTATCTTTATTTGACATATTTTTATAAATTTCCTCTTAATATTTAAAAATTTACTTTCTTTACATTGTGAAAACGGAAGAACGAACCATGCGCGTTTGCGGTGGATAAGAATGAATAGAGCTTTGAATCTGATAGCAGAGAAAATCAAGTAATCAGAAGGGAAAATAAGGGTTACTGTAGAAATAATACTATTAAAGGAGGGATTATCATGACTGCAGAGGTAAGTATTCTTAATAGAGCTGGAGTGGCACTAGCAGCGGATAGCGCTGTAACAATTGGAGCTAGAAAAGTATATAATTCCGCAAACAAGCTCTTCTCTTTATCGAAATTTCATCCTGTCGGAATAATGATATACGGTGGAGCGAGTTTTATGGAAGTGCCATGGGAAACAATTATTAAGTCGTTTAGAAATCATCTTGGGCAGAGGAAATTCGAGAACTTAAAGACATATAAAACAGAGTTTATTGAATACATATTAAAAGATGAACGACTTAAGAATTTAAACCCTGAAAAAGCTGTTGTACGTCGAACGTTCTCAGAAATTTTGAATATCGTAGTAAACGATGTTCAGACTATAGTGGAGGAAGCACTAAAGGTGGGAACTCGACTTTCTGAAGAGGAAGTTAAAGGCCATTTAAACGAAAGGCTTGGTTCGTTTCTAGAAGATTTCAAGGCCAATCACCAGATAATATTAGATATTGAACAAAGTGACTTTCTTAATATTCACCAAGGTGTAATTAGTCATGTGATACAGGATAAAGTTCTCTTTGAAATTGACGGCGATACAGAAGGCTTACTAAAAGAATTAGCTTTTGAAGGTGTTCGGAGGGATTACTTCACTAATGGATCAACTGGAGTAGTCGTTTCTGGATATGGTGAAGACGAATTATTCCCTTGTATTTATGAAATAAAAACAGATGGTTTCATTTTGGGAAAATTGAAATATTCAAACAATAATGAATGTGAAATTTCATTAGACGATGACAAACCTTCTTCAGCCGTAATTCCATTTGCACAAATGGAAATGGTTTACTCGTTTATGAATGGTATGGATCCGATGCTCCAAAACAACATACAGAATCTTTTGGATAATATCTTTACTAACTTGGATAAAATAATCACAGATCACACTAGCATACAGTTGCCAGAGGAAAAAGTTTCTGAATTAAATAATCTGGGAAATGAAATAAAACAACAAGTTTTTCAAGAAATATCCTCGTTTCAGAATAAAAATTATTCATCACCGGTAGTTGAAATAGTTGACTTTCTCCCAAAAGAAGAAATTGCTGAAATGGCTGAAGCATTAGTGAACTTAACTTCATTTAAGAGAAGAATTTCCATTGACACTGAGACAGTGGGGGGACCCATTGATGTTGCGGTCATTACAAAAGGTGATGGGTTTATTTGGATAAAAAGGAAGCATTATTTTTCTCCTGATTTAAATTATGGATTCTTTCAAAATTATCTAAGGAGTGGTGCAAATGATGATACCTATGATGAGTGAGGAAAGTGGTTCTAAAGAGAAATTTTTTAATTTAACCCCTGAAGAAAAATTGTGGTTTGATTTAAAGGAAAAAGAAAAAGAAGAAGAAACTGAGCTTTATAAAAGAGTTGTCGAAGGATTAAATAAATCTAAGGATAGTAATTAAAGGGCCAACTATCGGCTCTTTTTTTATTGATTTAACAAGGTGATTATGAATAGTGGCTGGCAAAAAACTCACAACACCCTCACAAAACGTAAATGAAATCAGGAAGTAAACGAAAGCATGTTCGGTGAATTAGGTCCTTAACTCTTAAAAATCTCCTTGAAAAAGCTGTACGTGGTTGTAAAAAGTTGACCATATGATATTTGTAACACTATCTATTTTTGTGGATTTTTCGTATAATTGAATAGATGAAAAAGAAAAAGCGCCATTTATAGGATTTCCTTATAAATAGGCGCTTCTTCTAATCATGATTCTATATAGATGCCTAACCCCCGTTGATAGGAAAACGGGTTCTAGAAAGGAAGATATTATTGGGGATTTTTGGATTCTCTCAAGATTTAGGAATTGATTTGGGCACTGCCAATACACTTGTCTTTTTGAAAGGTAAAGGGGTCATTGTGCGAGAGCCTTCTGTTGTTGCCAAAAATACACAAACAGGTGACATTGAAGCTGTCGGAAATGATGCGCGGAACATGATCGGGCGAACGCCAGGTTACATAAATGTTATCCGACCGATGAAGGATGGCGTGATTGCTGATTACGATACAACAGCTCAAATGATGAAATATTATATAAAAAAAGCGTTAAAAACGCGTTCCTCTTTTGCAAGTAAACCAAATGTCATGGTCTGTGTACCCTCTGGCATTACGATGGTGGAAGAGCGTGCGGTCATTGATGCAACGAAACAGGCGGGAGCAAAAGAAGCCTATCCGATTGCAGAACCATTTGCGGCTGCCATCGGTGCAGGACTTCCTGTATGGGAACCAACGGGAAGCATGGTCGTTGATATTGGTGGAGGAACAACAGAAGTCGCCATCATCTCTCTTGGTGGAATCGTTACAAGTCAGTCCATTCGCGTTGCAGGGGATGAGATGGATGACAACATCATTCAACATGTACGCAAAAAATACAACTTGATGATTGGTGAGCGTACGGCTGAAGAAGTGAAGATGGAATTAGGTGGAGCAGGAGAAGTCACTGAAGTTGACGAAATGGACATCAGGGGACGAGATTTGCTCAGTGGTTTGCCGAAAACCATTACGATTCAAAGTGACGAAATTGTAAGTGCTATGAAAGATACGATTGATTCAATTATTGAAACGGTCAAAAACACCTTGGAAAAAACACCCCCTGAACTTGCGGCGGATATCATGGAACGCGGGATTGTCCTTACCGGGGGAGGAGCCTTGCTAAGGAATATCGATACAGTCATCAGCGAAGAAACAAACATGCCCGTATTTATTGCCGATAATCCTCTGGATTGTGTGGCGGTTGGAACAGGAAAGTCTTTGGAGTATATCCATCATTTCCGTTCTCAGCCGAATGTAGCAAGCCGGGCGAAAATGGAGTAGTTTAGCTCGTTATGCCTTCGCTATTTCGTAGAAAAAGACTGATGATTGTATTAGTAGGATTTATCGTACTCGTAGCATTAATCGGCTTTTCAATCCGTGACCGTGATTCGTTAAGCACACCTGAAAAATTCCTGCAGGATTCGATCGGTTGGATGCAAACTGTCTTCCATAAACCGGTCAGTCTTGTGGACAATACCTATGAAAATATTCAAGACATGTTCGGTGTTTATGAACAGAACGAAGTATTGAAAGCGAGGCTTTCTGAATACAAGGGTGTCATTCAGGAAAACCAAAGACTTCGCAGTGAAATTGGCGAACTCCAGCAAACGTTGGATAAGTCCGATAGTTTGAGTGATTATTCCCCTGTTCAGGCAACAGTTATAGCAAGAAGTTCAGACCGTTGGTTTGAGCAGATGACGATCAATAAAGGGGAAGAACACGGCGTTGAAAAAGATATGGCCGTCATGACCAGTGATGGTCTGATTGGGAAAATTAAGTCAGTAGGTGCCTTTCATTCAAGGGTTCAACTATTAAGTGGGTTCGATCGTTCCAACAAAATTTCTGCTTGGGTCGTTCGTGAGGACCAGGATGAAGCCTTCGGTCTGATTGAAGGCTATGACGATGAAACCGGGCGCTTATTACTAGAAGAAATCAAGTTGGACGAAGAGCTCAAGCCGGGAGATACTGTCATTTCATCTGGCTTAGGAGGGGTTTTCCCGAGTAACTTGAGAATCGGAACTGTTGAAGAAGTCGTCAATGATCAATTTGGGCTGACACAAACCGCCTATGTAGAACCGTTTGCCGATTTGTTTGATATCAATCATGTGATGGTTGTCGATCGTACAGCAGAAACAGTGGATCCTGAAGCTGAACAGGAGGAAGAAGCATCATGAGTCGATACTTCATTGCACTCCTATGTTTGTTTTTCTTGATCATGCAGGGGATGGCCATGAGTATGCTGCCGGCTAATCTTGTTTACTCTGATTTGCTTATGACCCCTCATTGGATATTGATCTTCCTTTTAATCATTGCCATTTTCTATGACAAGGATGATACGTACAATGCTGTCTGTTATGGCCTTGCTTTCGGATTATTGATCGATGTTGTCTACACAGGCGTGCTCGGGGTATATATGATTACATATACCCTGATTATTTATACGGTGCATGGTTTAAACAAATGGCTGCATTCCAATTTTTTTGCGGCGTCCTTATTGGCGGTTATTGGTGTGGCTTTAGCTGATACGATGTTGTATATCATTTATTCATTCGTACAAATTACATCCATGACTTGGGGAGATTACGCTCTATTGAGGCTGCTGCCGACCCTGGCGGCGAATATGATCTTCTTCATTCTCTTATATCCACTCGTGAAGGAAAAAGTGTATGCCTGGGGTGAAGAAGCGAGCAATATCTAGTCTGATGGAAATGTTTGAGGTTTGAGGTGAAAGAGCCTATGGCTGCTAATGTTCAAAAGGTGATGATTAAAGGAACGAGGGACGGTCTGACATTACATTTGGATGATCAATGTTCCTTCTCAGCCCTTTTAAAAGAATTGCAAAATCAATTGTCTATGAACGGATTGACAGATGAACATCCGATGATTCGTGTGACGATTAAGCTTGGAAACAGGTATTTGAATGAAGAACAAAAAGAAAAGCTCACAGAGGTTGTCCGGGAAAAGCAGAAGCTCGTTGTTGAAAAGATCGAGTCGGATGTTTTGACGAAAAAGGAAGCTCTTGAGTGGAAAGAGAATACGGAAATCACCCCTGTAGCTAAAACTGTGCGGTCGGGACAGTTAGTTGAAGTCAAAGGAGACCTGCTTTTGATCGGTGATGTGAACCCTGGAGGGCAAATCAAAGCCACAGGCAATATTTTTGTCATGGGAAGTTTGCGTGGAATTGCGCATGCAGGGTTTGAAGGGGATACGAATGCAGTGATCGCCTCTTCCTATATGCAGCCGAGTCAACTAAGAATCGCCGATCAGTTGAGCCGCTCCCCTGATTATGAATCAGAGGGTGTCTATATGGAATGTGGATTTATTGATGAGTCCATGGAAAAAATACGTATTGATCGAATACAAGAAGTTGTAAAAAAGAGACCGGATCTGGTTAGTTTTGAAAGGAGAATGATCAATGGGTGAAGCGATAGTGATTACCTCTGGAAAGGGAGGGGTCGGAAAGACCACGACTACTGCGAACCTGGGGACCGCTTTGGCCTTGCAGAAGAAAAAGGTGTGTCTCGTTGATACTGATATCGGTCTCAGAAATTTAGATGTCGTGATGGGGCTTGAAAACCGCATCATCTATGACATTGTCGATGTCGTAAACGAGCGCTGCAAGACAAAACAAGCCTTGATTACGGATAAGCGTTTTGATTGTCTTCATTTGCTTCCTGCCGCTCAAACATCTGATAAATCTGAAGTGACCCCGGAAGCGGTCAAGGCCATTGTGCAGGAGCTGAAGCAAGAGTACGATTATATCGTCATCGATTGTCCGGCGGGGATCGAGCAAGGGTATAAAAATGCGGTCGCTGGTGCGGACAAGGCGATTGTTGTCACAACTCCTGAGAAATCAAGTGTCCGGGATGCGGATCGGATTATTGGTCTGTTGGAACAGGAAGAAATGGAATCTCCGAAACTGGTCATTAACCGCATCCGCAATCATATGATGAAAAATGGGGACATGCTAGATGTTGATGAAATCGTCAATGTCCTGTCTATCGATCTATTGGGAATCGTGATTGATGATGATGCGGTCATTAAAGCATCCAATAGTGGTGAGCCTGTGGCAATGAAGCCGAATTCAAAAGCTTCTCTCGCATACAGAAACATTGCTAGGAGAATTCTTGGCGAAACGGTACCCCTTATGAAGCTCGATGAAGACCGGGGCGTTCTGGCGAAAGTCAAGAAATTCTTCGGCATGCGCACATAACCATCGTTTCACCTGCCACATTCGGTGGCAGGTTTTTTTATTTTCAATTAATAAACCTCCTCCTTGTCCCATAGACTGATAGAAAAAGGCGTAGAGAGGGGTTTGGTTGTGAAGAAGAACATTCATGATGTACGCAAGAATATAGCCGATCGAAAAAAAAGAAAGATGCATCGTCAGGGGACGAGCCCTCCTGGAGTTTTCTCCCCACCTCAAGATGAAGAAATGCATGGCTTTCCCCCTCTGGTTAATGATTACGGTCATAAACCAGTGAAAAAGGAGAATCAGTCAAATGCGACAAGTCGTTTAGGCATGCAAGTATTCTTCGCTATTTTATTGTTTGCCCTCGTAGCTGCGGGGAAAAATACAGACCTGGCTATTGCGAAAGTTCCAAGTGATTGGGCAGTGAGCCAAATGCAGGAAGAATTCCCTTTTGCTAAAGTGACAGCCTGGTACAGTGACCGTTTTGGAGATCCATTACAGGTCATCCAGCCTGAGGGTAGAACGGATCAAGAACCTCTCGCAATGCCTGTGAATGGAACGGTGACGACTCCTTTTCAAAATGATGGCAAAGGGATTATTTTAACAACGGAAAATGGCTCTCAAGTAAAAGCGGTTCGGGAAGGAACCGTCATATTTGCCGGAAATGATCCTGAGTTTGGGAAGGCTGTAGTTTTACAGCATGAGGATGGAACGGAAACCACTTACGGTTATTTATCATCCATTGATGTCCATTTATATGAACATGTCCAATCGCAAAAGGATTTGGGATCCGTGAAAGCGGAAGAGGGGCAGGCAGCGGAATTCTTCTTCGCCATTGAAAAAGACAATACTTTTTTAGATCCAGTACAGGTGATCAAAGTGAATGAAGGTCCTTAAATTCCACGACCATATCCATATCCACCCCCTCTTCTTTTTGCTTGCTTTGTCCGCTCTGCTGACCGGGGCTATTTATGATTTCATCGTTCTGTTTTCCATAGTCATTGCTCATGAACTGGGCCATTTCCTTATGGCAAAACGGTTTGGGTGGCGTGTAGAAAGAATGGAGATTTGGCTGTTCGGGGGGGCTGTCGTGAGTGAAGAGCACAACACCAGGCCTTTTCGAGAGCAAATGCTTGTGGTCATCGCTGGCCCTTTTCAGCATCTATGGATCTTTGTTTTGCTCATGACTCTTCAATCCATAATAGGCGTACATCCTTTATTAGATGCTGCCTTCTTCTATAATGGAGTGATCTTTCTGTTTAACATGCTGCCGGTTTGGCCTTTAGATGGTGGGAAATTGCTTTTTTATCTTTTAAATCGCTTCTTTGCCTTCAGGGTGAGTCTGGCAGTAGCCCTTAGTTTATCCCTTCTGTTTATGATATTTGCTGGATTTTGGATGTTTACAGGCGGGCGCTGGACGTTAGCCGCCATCCTCCTGACCGCCTTTTTATTCATTGAAAACGTTCTCGAATGGAAGCGGAAGTCTTATACGATGATGCGTTATCTTCTATATTGCACGTATCAGAACAGGGAATCATTAAAAACTAAGTATGTAAACGTTCATCAAGAGACGCTCGTTCGTGATGTGCTGAAGAACATCCACTCCAACCGGCGCCATAAGTATGTATTGAAACATACGAATCCTTTCTATATAGTAGATGAACAAGAGTGTCTCCGGGCTTTTTTTGAACAAAAGAAGCCGCATTTAAAAGTAAGGGACATTGCTGAAATCGCTATATGATGAGGGATGACATGAGAAAATTAGTTTTACATACAAAGGCAGCCGAAAAATCGGGAGTGGTCATTGAAAATGGAGAGATCCATGAATATGTTATTGACCGGCCCGGTGCTGAAAAGCTCGCGGGCTCTATTTTTTGGGGGAAAGTCGAACGGGTGGATCAGGGTTTGGGTGCCGCTTTTATTGACATAGGAGAGGAGAAGTCTGGTTTTCTTAGGAAGGAAATGGTTCCCTGGTGTGAAGGTGAATTATCTACAGCATTGAGTACAGGGCAGAAAGTGATTGTACAAGCCGTTAAGGAACCGGTTGGCAACAAAGGGGCTGTACTGACCGCAAATGTGACACTCCCTGGCTTGTACACCATCTATCAGCCTTTTGCTCAAGGGAAACTTTCGATTTCGCGGAAGCTTGACGACGGAAATAAATCAGAGCTTGAAGCGTTGCTGGAACTGGAATTAAACAATTCCGAAGGGTGTATTATACGAACAGCAGCGGGAGCCGTGGACCCCGGGACGATGATGGAAGAATTAAGAGAACTTCGAAATGAGTGGAAAACGATTGAAAAGAGAGAAATTAATAAACCCGGCTCTTTATGGAGTGAGCCGAGTATCCCTGATGCATTCATTCGTAAATTTCCGGCGACAACGATTCAGGAAGTAATCCTTGATGAAGCGAGCACATCAAAGCGTTTGAAGAAAAAATTTCCTTCATTGGCTAACCGCATCCGCTGGGTAAGTGATGTGGAAGGAAAGCTGCCTGTGTCCTTTTCACGTCTCCAGGAGCAAATGATCAATCCTCTTGTGGAAATGGATAATGGTGTGAGCTTGGTCATCGAAGAAACGGAAGCGATGACTGTCATTGATGTGAATAGCCATAAAGTGAAAGGACGGGCCTTTACAAACTCTCAAGCTCTTGATGTCAATACCCTGGCTGCCAGGGAAATTCAAAAGCAGATCCGTTTAAGAAATTTATCTGGAATCATTCTTATTGACTTCATCTCCATGAAGGATGAGAACAAAGAGAAACAACTCGTCGCAGAAATGAGAAAGCTTGTGAAAGAGGACCCCATGAAAACAAACGTGTTTGGAATGACAAGATTAGGACTTTTAGAAATGACGAGAAAAAGGGAAAGTCCCAGCCTGTCTTCTTTATTCACCAAGCCTAAGGAAGTGAAATTCACGGATGAGACGGCTGTATATCGTTTAGAAAGAGAACTTCTGCAAAGGAGAGAGGCGGAGGCCCTGATGGTTGCTGTTCATCCGACGATTGTGGATTGTAAAAAACGATTGCTTTCTGAGTCGATTTCTAGTAAAATTCCACAGGAGCTGTTTGTTAGACAGGATGCTGACATCTCTGACTATCAAATAGAGCTTGAAGGGTCTATAGACATGATCCGGGAAGCTGTTCAGCGTCGCGGATATCATGTTGACAACTTGTTTTGATCTGTGGTAACATTGTTTTGTTATTCTAGTAGCACTCCGTTGCTACAACCGCACAGAACAGGTTTTAAAACCGATTTCCGGTACCTGAATGGCGAGTCTGAGTATATTGAGGAGGTGCAAGTATGTACGCAATTATTGAAACTGGTGGTAAGCAGGTAAAAGTAGAAAAAGGCCAGGAGATCTATGTTGAAAAAATGGACGTAGAAGCTGGTGAGTCTATCACTTTTGACAAAGTTCTTTTCGTAGGTGGAGGCAACACAAAAGTTGGTGCTCCTTACGTTGATGGTGCTTCTGTAACAGCTAAAGTTGAAAAACAAGGCCTTCAGAAGAAATTGACTGTCTTCAAATACAAGCCTAAAAAGAACTACAAGCGCAAACAAGGTCATCGTCAGCCGTACACGAAACTTGTCGTTGAAGAAATCAACGCGTAAGGTTCGTATCGGATGATACAAGTATCGATGTTTCGCTCGCAAGGAGAAATTACAGGCTTTGAAATATCCGGACATGCAGAAAGTGGACCTTATGGTCATGATCTCGTCTGCGCTGCCGTATCGGCTGTTTCGTTCGGTGCTGTCAATGCTGTAATCAGCCTTTGTGAATTCGAACCTGATGTCGAACAAGGTGGTGAAGGTGGTTATTTAAAAATCACTCTTCCTGAAGATTTGGATGAATCCATTCATGTCAAAGCTCAAACCTTATTGGAAGGCATGCAGGTGTCCTTGGAAACGATTGAACAAGAATACGATCAATATATGAAAATATCCCAACGATAAGGAGGTGAAGACTCATGCTACGTCTTGATTTGCAGTTTTTCGCCCAGAAGAAGGGTGTAGGTAGTACAAAAAACGGTCGTGACTCTGAGTCCAAACGTCTTGGAGCTAAACGTGCAGACGGACAACAAGCAACTGCTGGTTCCATCCTTTACCGTCAACGCGGTACAAAGGTGTACCCTGGTGCGAACGTTGGCCGTGGTGGAGACGACACATTGTTCGCGAAAGTGGATGGTGTTGTTAAATTCGAGCGTTACGGACGTAACCGTAAAAAAGTCAGCGTTTATCCTGTAGCACAGGAAGCGTAAGCGAATAGTCCATCAGCAAAAAAGCCGCGCTTTGCTTTTCGCATAAGCGCGGCTTTTTTTATATCCTTTATTTGCTGTTTAGCAAATAGTTGAGAGTAATGAGTCGCTTTTCTCAGGAACGCGTCTAAGCAGCCCGTCTGGATTCCGTTTTGGCATGAGAGCAATGATTCCTAATAGGAACGGAAAACTTATAAAGATCATTTCGTGTATTTTTTCAGTCACTAATCCTATCACGCGAAATCCTCGAAACTGATCTTATGTTTTAAATTTTTTGTTTCCTTGAATTTTTGCTATACTTTTTATTACTATGGGTTGAACGAGGGAGCTGAAACGATGGAAGAAAAAGAAATCATTGAGCTGCTCAGGCATAAGCGTCATGACTGGATGAATCAAATTCAATTGCTTCAAGGTTACGCTACCCTTGGAAAGCAGGATCGCTTGCTGTCACAAATGGAAGAAATAAAAGAAGAGGCAGAAGAAGAACGGAAATTATTGAATAGTCATTCTCTACATTTTTCTTTATGGCTGCTTTCTTTTAATTGGGTACATAAGACTTACCGGCTACGGTATTTCATAAGGGGAGAAGTTGATTTATCCCGTCATGATCATACATTGTTCGCTTATGGAAAACGGATGATTGAAATCATGGATGGACATATTGGAAATGAAGAACTTTATGAAGGTACATGTACCATCTATGTAGGTGGGCAGGATACGCTTGGATTGAGCTGGGAATGGGAAGGGCTATTTCATAAACCGGAACGTTTGAAAGAGACGCTGAATAAAGAAGGATTTATTGCCACGATTTTTGACAGTAAAGAACTTTCTATTGAAATGACAATAGAATGAAGAGGTGAATAGACATGTTTGTCGATCAGGTGAAAGTATTTGTAAAAGGTGGAGACGGTGGAAATGGTCTTGTGGCTTACCGTCGTGAAAAATTTGTACCAAGAGGTGGACCTGCTGGTGGTGATGGTGGAAATGGCGGTGATGTCATTTTTGAAGTCGATGAAGGTCTCAACACGCTGATGGATTTCAGGTATCAACACCACTTTAAAGCAGCCAAAGGTGAAAACGGGATGAATCAGAAGCAGCATGGAAAAAACGCTGATCCACTGGTTGTCAGTGTTCCTCCTGGGACAACGGTGAAAGATGCAGAGACAGATAAAGTCATCGCTGATTTAACGGATCATAAACAAAGAGCGGTCATCGCTAAAGGTGGTCGCGGAGGACGTGGAAATGCCCGTTTCGCTACGGCCAGGAACCCTGCGCCTGAAATCGCTGAAAATGGGGAACCGGGTGCAGAACTCGATGTAGTCGTCGAGTTAAAGCTGTTAGCAGATGTCGGATTAGTTGGTTTTCCGAGTGTCGGTAAATCAACATTCTTATCGGTGGTAACCGCTGCAAAGCCGAAGATTGCGGATTATCACTTCACCACTCTTTCTCCAAACCTTGGGGTAGTGGAAAGTCAGGACCATCGTAGTTTCGTAATGGCCGATCTTCCAGGCCTTATCGAAGGAGCGCATGAAGGGGTAGGGCTTGGTCATCAATTTCTGCGACATGTAGAACGTACACGATTACTGCTCCATGTCATTGATATGTCTGGAATGGAAGGCCGCGATCCTTATGAAGACTATATAACGATCAATAATGAACTATCATCTTATGATCAACGGTTAGAAAATCGTCCTCAAATCATTGTAGCAAATAAAATGGATATTCCTGATTCTAAAGAGAACCTGGAACGGTTCAAGGAGCAGCTTGGCAATGATGACATTCCGATCTTTTCGATCTCTACAGTTACACGGGATGGGTTGGATGAATTGTTGTATGCCGTAGCAGATAAACTGGATCAAATTCCGAAGCAGGAAGAACAAGTCGAGGAAGTGGATGAACGAGTCATCTACAAATTCGAAAAAGAGGAAGCGCCATTTAAGATTACGCGTGATGATGACGGTGCCTATGTCTTATATGGAGAGAAGATTGAATCCCTCTTTAAAAGAACGGACTTCTCTCATGACCAGTCCATCAACCGTTTCGCTCGTCAGATGCGGAGTATGGGTGTGGATGAAGCACTCAGAAAACGCGGGGCGAAAGATGGCGACACGGTAAGATTGATGGATTATGAATTTGAGTTTGTCGATTAAAGGGGAGGATTTTTCATGGCGGATTACAATGAAAAATTTTATTTAGTCCGTAGCGACATTCTTCCTGAAGCTATGATGAAGACCATTGATGCCAAAGAGCTGCTGGAGCGGGGGAAAGTAGAGTCCATTTTCGAAGCAGTCCAGCAAGTGGGCTTATCCCGCAGTGCTTTTTATAAATATAGAGATGCTGTTTTTCCTTTTCAAGCGATGGTTAAAGAGCAGATGATTACGTTGTTCTTCCACCTTGAAGATCGTAAAGGAACGTTGTCGAATTTGTTAATGACGGTTGCTAAGTCCGGTTGTAATGTTTTGACGATTCATCAGACCATTCCTCTTCAAGGCAAAGCCAATGTGACGCTCTCATTGAATACTTCCGGAATGGAAGACAGCATAGAAAAACTATTGCAGCAACTGCACAAGTTAGATTTTGTAGATCGTGTAGAGATCTTAAGTACGGGAGCTTAATTGGAGGGGAAATCATGACGGAACAACGGATTGGATATTTAGGACCAAAGGGTACGTTTACAAAAATGGCAGTGGATGCTTTGTTTGAAGGTGGAGAGTTCGTGGGCTACGAGAACATTCCTGCCTGTCTGGATGCTGTGGAGGATGGGGAAATCAGTACGGCCGTTGTCCCCATTGAAAATGCGATTGAAGGTTCTGTGCACTTGACGGTTGATTATCTTGTCCATCACGTCAACCAATCAATTATTGCAGAACTGACAGTCCCCATCAAACAGCACCTTCTCGTCCATCCTGATCATGATGGGGAAATTAAGAAGGTATATTCTCACAGCCATGCCATTGCCCAGTGTCACCAGTACTTGCACACCAAGTACCCGAATGCTGAAGTGGAATACACCGCATCGACAGGAAAAGCGGCTGAAGTTGTAGCAAGTGAAGGCCCGGGTGTCGCTGCCATTGCCAACCATTTAGCAGCAGAGCAAAACGGTCTGAGGTTTATGGATACGGACATCCATGATTATGACAATAACCATACAAGGTTTGCAGTCGTCCAGAAGGTCCCTACCACTTTGAAAGTAAAGGATCATCCTGTAACCAAGCACAAAACGACGGTTATGGTTACATTGCCTAAAGATTATGTAGGAGCCCTTCATCAAGTACTCGCAGCCTTTGCGTGGAGAAAAATGAACTTATCAAAAATCGAATCAAGGCCGATGAAAACCGGCCTTGGCAACTACTTTTTCTTGATAGATGTCGATCAACCATACGATCACGTGCTTTTTCCTGGTGTGCAGGCAGAACTTGAAGCGTTAGGTTGTCAGCTGAAGGTGCTCGGAACGTATCCAAGTTACCAGATCGATGTGCCGACCCCTGTGAAATAAGCTTGACCCTCATAACCCCTGAACCCCTTTAATAATAGGGATTCAGGGGTTTGTTTATATTTTTCTTCAAATTATTATAGGCTTTTTCATCAATGTTTTGGCTTGTGTTGCATAGAGTGTTATGAAGCTATTATTGCCTTATTGTTTTTACAGAATTACAGGAAGGGAGTTGCAGATGTGAGAATTCACATTGTACAAAAAGGAGATACACTCTGGAACATTGCCAAGAAATATGGGGTCGACTTTGAACAGTTGAAATCCATGAATACCCAGCTTTCCAATCCTGATATGATTATGCCGGGTATGAAGATCAAAGTCCCTCAAGGTACAAAACAAGTGAAAAAAGAGGCTCCTAAAAAAGAGGCCCCTAAACAACAAGCACCAGCACCTAAGAAGGAAATGCCTTCACAACCACCATATAAAGATACAACACCAAAGCCGATTCCGAAAATTAAAGAAGATGAGAAGAAACCGGCACCTAAAGGTGTCATGGAAAAACCGATGAAGCCGATGCAGCCCATTAACATGAATATGCCGATTACAATGCCGAGCATTGATCAACAGATGCAAAATTATTATACAACTTTCCACCTTCCTCAAATGCCGATGCCGCAGCCGAAAGAAGAATCACCTAAGGAGGCTCTAAAAGAAGAAGTAAAAGGAGAAAAAATGGAAGATGTGAAAGGGATGAAGTCTCCGGAACAAGCTCCAATGCCACAGCAGCCGTATTATCAACCGATGCAGCCAATGCAACAGCCGATGCAACAACCGATGCAACAGCCAATGCAACAACCGATGCAGCCGCAGTTGATGCACACCGACTATTATTGCTGCCCTCCTTATCCAGTGATGATGCCGATGCATATGCCGATGTACCAACAACCAATGCCGATGAATCAGCCTATGCATATGATGGGGGATGAATCAAGCGATGATATGGTCCAAGGCGTGCAAGCCGGTGGGGACTGTGGATGCGGAGGAGAAAAAGGACCGCAGCCATATGGACCGATGATGGGGCCATGGGGGCCGTCTCCATATGGCGCTCAGCAGCCATGGGAGCAGGCACCATATGGTGGGATGCAGCAGCCGATGGGTTATGGTCAGCAGCCACCTCACATGGGATGGGGTCAGCCTCAGCAAGGGTGGGGCCAACCATACCCACAGCAAATGGGACAGTGGGATCCCCAACAGATGGGCCAAGGATATCAACAGCCTTGGAGGGAAGATGATTTAGATGAAAGCTGAACACCGAATGGGCGATTCATACACGGATCGCCTTTTTCAATGGATGCAAACAGAGGAAAAGCTTCCCATTGAATATGAACAGACCATCAAACCGAAGGTGTACAAAGTAAGGTATGAAGGCATGCCATTTATTTTGAAGGGGTATCGGAGGTTTCATGTGATTGAAAAACAAGTAGAGTTTTTTGAACACTGGAACTATGCCTACAAAATAGCTGCAAGCCCGTATCCTTTTTATGATCGTGTCTATACGATCAGTAAACTTGGTTGTGATTGGGCTTTATTTGAACGAGTGGAAGGAAGGCACGCAGATTTTAACCGGCATAAGGATCGAAAACAAGCGGTACGTATTCTGCACCATTTTCATCGAACGACGAAAGGTATTGGTGTATTATCCATTCCTAAAGACCCTTTATATGTCAAATGGGAAAGGCGCTTAGAACAATTTGAAGAAACGAAAGATTTATTCACTGAGTTACGGAAGCGGGAAATGTTTCAGGAACTCCATGCTTGCATGAGCAAACGGTTAGAAGACTTTACCGATCATCCCTGGGGAGAGGTGGAGGAGAAAGCCTGGGACCGACACGAATGGCTGCATGGAGATGTGGCTCATCATAATTTCATTGTAGGCACGGATAAGAATATAAAAATGATTGATTTTGATCTTTTGCATACCGGTCCTCGTTTATATGACCACATTCAACTAGCTCAGCGTTTTTTACCATACGTGGAACTTAGGAAATCTACTTTGCTGCCTTATTTTCCTCACGTTTCAGATAAGGACATCTGGTGGAAAGGAGTCCTCGTTCCCGCTGATCTTTTAAGGGAGTGGCTTTATGGATATCGGCTTAGCTTAAGGGAAGAAGCATCAATGACCCGACATATGAGAAAGTTGGAAAAAGCATGGGAAAACCGGAAGAAGTTTGTCCGATATGCTGAGCATATGCTATGATTAGATATCATATGTGTGAAAGGATGAACAATCCGGTGGAACAAAAAGTTGAAAAAATCGTGTCCTGGCTTCAGGAACAAGTGAAAGAAGCAAAAGTGGAAGGATTAGTCGTTGGAGTCAGTGGTGGAATCGATTCCGCTGTCGTAGCTAATCTTATTAAGAAAGCATTCCCTGATCGCTCCCTGGGAGTCATCATGCCTTGTAAAAGTCAATCCGATGACCAAATTCATGCAAAGAGTGTTGTGGAAGCGTGTGACTTACCGGTTATGACAGTTGATTTGACGGAAACACATAAGGTTATGTTCTCAACCATTAAACAGCAATTGAACGATGCTGGATCTTTCAATGAGGAACAGGAAAAATTGGCTGATGCTAATTTAAGAGCCCGTTTACGCATGAGTACCCTCTATACCATCGCCACTAATCATAAATACTTAGTTGTCGGAACAGATAATGCAGCAGAATGGTACACAGGTTACTTCACGAAGTTTGGAGATGGAGGCGTTGATCTGGTACCAATCGCAAACCTTACTAAAGGTGAAGTGCGGGAAATGGCTGAATATTTAGGTGTACCGGATGAAGTCATCCATAAACAACCGAGTGCAGGGTTGTGGGAAGGCCAGACAGATGAGAACGAAATGGGCACAAGTTATGATATGATCGATCGCCACTTGAAGGGTGAGGAAATTCCTGAAGAAGATCGTAATATCATCGAAGCGATGCATAAACGTTCCGCCCACAAGCGCCAGCTGCCTCCTGCACCACCGAAATAAGCCTGGCGAATATTGAC
Organism: Halobacillus sp. HZG1; assembly: GCF_035818575.1. Taxonomy (NCBI): domain Bacteria; kingdom Bacillati; phylum Bacillota; class Bacilli; order Caryophanales; family Bacillaceae; genus Halobacillus; species Halobacillus sp. HZG1. The sequence continues at coordinate 44,370 of NZ_JAYLVQ010000022.1, read as the reverse complement.
AGACTAAAACATTCTTCTTGAACCCATAGTAAGGGTAAAAGGAGAATGTTTTTATGTGGAAAATCGTTAGTATGCTTATGTTGACCACTTTATTCATGTTTGCGTGTCAGGCGGATGAAACGGCTGAACCGAAGGAAGAAGAATCATCCCCTTACCAACCTCTTGGTTATGCTCAAGATGGAGCGATTGAACGCCGAGGGCAAATTCCTACAGGGAAAGATAGTTATTTTAAACGTACAGCAGAGGAAGAATTCAGAAATGCGAAGTATGGTGAAACCAACCGTTCCCACGACAATGATTTCAATAACGAAGATGCCATGGCTGTCGTGGAAAAAGTGAATGAATTGAAGGAAATCACGATGGCTCAAGCTTATTCGACTGATGATCGCATGTATGTGGCGGTCATGATCAATCCATATGATTTGAGAGATGAAACGATTCCGGAAAAGATAGAAGCTAAGGTGAAGCAAGTGTCGGATAAAGATTTGGTTGTCTATACGAATAACAACAGCTGGGATGAAATGAAAAACTTTAACTCAAGAGACAGGGAAGCACCTGATAAAATCAGAGAAAGATTTAAAAACTTTTTTAATCAATAACAGGGGATAACGGTTCGCTTTCAAGAAAAAAGGGGATTGTGATATATTAGAATGTAGAGTCCATTGCTGATGAAAGATACGCTAAGGGACGATAAAGATTTGTTTGGGAGAGGAGAATGTCCAATGGCTGGCCATTCAAAATGGAGTAATATCAAGCATCGAAAAGGTGCTCAAGATGCGAAACGCGGAAAACTCTTCATGAAGCTTGCTCGTGAGATTTTCATGGCGGCGAAACAAGGAGGCGGGGATCAAGAAACCAATCCTGCGCTGCGTATAGCTGTAGATAAAGCAAGATCAAACAATATGCCGAAAGATAACATTGATCGAGCCATTAAAAAAGCGACCGGCGACCTTGAAGGGGTCAATTATGAAGAATATACGTATGAAGGATATGGTCCTGGCGGGGTAGCAGTCATGGTTAAAGTATTGACGGACAATAAAAACCGTACAGCTGCAGATGTCAGACATGCATTCAATAAAAATGATGGGAATTTAGGGGAGAATGGGTGTGTCTCCTTCATGTTCAACCGCTCAGGTTATCTTGTGATCGACCGGGAAACAACAGAGGCGGATGAAGAAGAATTGATGCTTGAAGTCATTGAAGCCGGTGGAGAGGAAATGGAAATTTCAGAAGAACAATTTGAGATTTATACAGATCCTGAATCTTTTTCTGATGTGAAACAGGCCCTGGAAGCAAATGGGTATGCTTTTACCACAAGTGAAGTGACCATGATACCTGAAACCTATACGGAACTTGGCGAAGAAGGCGTAGAAAAAATGTTGAAGCTGATTGATATGCTCGAGGATAACGATGATGTTCAAGAAGTCTATCACAATCTTGATGCTGATGAAGCAATCCTGGAAAAATTATCGTGATCTCCCTTTGCTATGATAATAACTTCTGTTTCTGGACACACTAGAAACAGAAGTTATTTTATTTAGGGGGGATCCTGTTATGAAACGATGGGCCTGGATTGTTGGATTAACTATAGGCGTGACCGTATTGAGTTGGTCGATGATCGATCAAACTCCACAGAAAACCTTTAAAGATAACACGCCTCAAAGAGTCATCCAGGGTAAGCAGGAGCAAATAGAATCCGTGGAGACATTGGTGAAGCCGGAACCTTTGAAACTGACGGTCATTCTAAAGGAGCATTATATAGATGGTGTGACAGAAACAACAAAAAAAGAAGAAATCATATGGTCTATGATGGATTTTTGGGCTTCGTACGAGGGATGGACGGTTGAAGAACAGCAGTTGGACAAAGTGGTTTTTCAGAGAGAAGTCGATGATATCTCTCCTTTGACAAAACAGACGGGGTATTTCGGATTGACAGAGGATGGCGAGCTAGCCGTCTTTCAAGGTCTTCCTGATCAAGGGAAGGTGATAGAATCCTTTAAACCAGTACCCATTAAGCCGTTAGAAACAAAAAGAGAGAATGAATTAAAACAGGGCATAAAAATCAAGGATCATCGACACTTTGAGCAAGTCGTACGTCAATTTTCCAAACAAGATGAAGTATGAAAGACGTTAAAACAGCCACAAATCATTGTGGCTGTTTTATGCCGTTTCAAAGGGGATCCACGGCTTTTTAGCATGGGCGAACATGTGCTTGTATGTTACAATAGGAAGGATAGCAATAAAGGGTAGAGAGGGAATTTTACAATGATTAGTTACGTGAAAGGTCAGTTGACGACACTCGATGAAGGGTCGATCACTATAGAAACAGGCGGCATAGGATACGAAGTGCTGTGCGCGAATCCATATCATTTTCAAGATTCAATGAGCAAGGAAGTCAAAGTACATACGTACCACTATATAAGAGAAGATAATCAATCGCTTTTCGGTTTCAAGAAAAAAGAAGACAAACAGCTTTTTGCTCAGTTACTAAACGTTTCTGGCATTGGACCAAAAGGAGCACTTGCAATCCTTGGAACAGTGAGTGTACCAGAATTCGTATCGGCTATTGAGCAGGAAGACGATAAATACTTAACGAAATTTCCGGGAGTCGGTAAGAAGACTGCTCGTCAGATGATCCTTGATTTAAAAGGGAAGCTGATTGTCTGGCTTCCTGATGAAGACAATGAGGACACTCTATTCTATCAGGATGATCTGACCTCGAAAGAGAAGCGGGCATTCGTGGACGACGCGGTTGAAGCATTAAAAGCCCTGGGTTATACAGAAAAAGAAGTGAAGATGGTTCGTACAGAACTTGAAAAAGCCAACCATGGCAGCGTGGATGATTATGTCAGACAAGGGCTGCAGTTACTTATGAAATCTTAAGGGAAGGAGGGATGAATGTTGGAAGATCGAATGATATCCGGAGAACAACAGAACGCGGACCAGGAGATTGAGCTTAGTTTACGGCCAGAAACTCTGAAACAGTATATTGGTCAGGATCAAGTGAAAAATAACCTTAGCATCTTCATCGAAGCGGCAAAGATGCGGAATGAGCCCCTTGACCATGCACTGTTGTATGGGCCGCCCGGTTTAGGTAAAACAACACTTGCTTCGATCATTGCTAATGAGATGGGGGTCCAGTTTCGAACGACGGCTGGTCCAGCCATTGAGCGAGCCGGGGATTTAGCGGCTATTTTATCTTCTTTGGAACCAGGGGATGTCCTCTTCATTGATGAAATCCATCGCCTTCCACGTTCTGTCGAAGAAGTTCTCTATCCTGCTATGGAAGATTTCTGTCTTGATATTGTCGTAGGAACGGGGCCGAGCGCGCGCTCTGTAAGACTTGATCTTCCACCTTTCACGCTGGTCGGAGCTACAACGCGGGCCGGTTTGCTTTCCGCGCCTCTCAGAGATCGTTTCGGTGTGCACAGCCGTCTGGAATATTACGATACGAAAGCGCTTTGTTCCATCGTAGAACGGACAGCAGAAATCTTTTCTGTTGAAATCGACGGGGCGGCGGCTGTTGAAATCGCGCGTCGTTCGAGAGGAACACCGAGGATTGCCAATCGCCTGTTGAAGCGTGTCCGCGATATTGCTCAGGTGAAAGGGGAGACAGTCATCAGCAAAGCAACGACACAGGAAGCATTGGAAATGCTTCAAGTAGATGCAGAAGGTCTTGATTTTATCGACCACAAATTGCTGAAAGGGATCATGGACAGCTTCCAGGGAGGACCTGTGGGATTGGATACGATAGCCGCAACCATTGGGGAAGAACCTCAAACGATTGAGGATGTTTATGAGCCGTTCTTGCTGCAAATTGGTTATATCCAACGCACGCCAAGAGGCAGGGTGGTCACACCTAAAGCCTACGCTCACTTCAACAGGGAGGTGCCTGGCTCTTGACGGGGTTTGGTAAAATCTTTATTGTAATAGGGATTGTGTTCATACTGATCGGTATAGTATGGAGCATATTTGGAAAATTGCCAGGCGATCTCAGCTTTAAAAAAGGAAACGTCACGTTTTATTTTCCCATTATGACTTCCATTATTGTGAGCATTGTCCTTTCGTTAATTTTCTATTTCATAAGAAAATTTTGACCGATTACACATAGAATAGGGGATTCACATGGATATTAAGCAATACGATTTTGATTTACCGGAGGAGCTGATCGCCCAAGTTCCATTAGAAGATCGCACGGCTTCCCGGCTCATGGTTTGTGATCGTTCAGAACAAACCATTGAACATCGGCATTTTTCTCAAATCACCGATTACTTAGAAAAAGGTGACTGCCTTGTCTTGAATGACACTAAGGTTTTGCCTGCACGGCTGTACGGTTCCAAAGACGGGACCGGTGGGAAAGTAGAGGTCCTGCTTCTTCATCAAACAGCCCAGGATGAATGGGAAGTGCTGGTCAAACCTGCGAAAAAGGTGAAACCCGGTACAAAGATCATATTCGGAGAAGGAAAGCTTGTAGCCGAATGTACCAAATTGCAAGAGCACGGAGGACGCAAGGTGAAATTTAGTTACGAAGGTATTTTCCTTGAAGTACTGGAATCTCTGGGAGAGATGCCTTTGCCGCCATATATCAAAGAGCAATTGTCAGATAGAGACCGGTATCAGACTGTCTATGCAAAGGAAGAAGGTTCAGCCGCTGCCCCAACCGCTGGATTACACTTTACAGAAGAACTGTTAAAGGATTTGCAGTCGAAGGGGATTGAACTTGCGTATTTGACACTCCACGTAGGGCTTGGTACTTTCCGTCCGGTCAGTGTTGATCAAGTGGAGGAACATGATATGCATGCAGAGTTCTACCAGTTGAGTGAAGACACAGCGAATCAGCTCAATGCAGTTAAAGAAAGAGGTGGAAGGATCATATCGGTAGGAACCACTTCCACGAGAACTCTTGAAACCATCATCCGTGATTACGGGACTTTTAAAGAGGCAAGCGGTTGGACGGATATCTTCATTTATCCGCCTCAGAACTTGAAAGCCATCGATGGTTTAATTACAAACTTCCATTTGCCTAAGTCCACATTAATCATGCTTGTCAGTGCCTTTGCAGGCCGAGACTTTATTTTGGAAGCTTACAAACAGGCGGTAGAAGAAAGATATCGTTTCTTTAGTTTTGGAGATGCGATGTTCATAAAATGATCTTTAGGATCAACAGTGAGAAAGGGTAGAAATCATGGCAATCACATATGAATTGATTAAAACATGTAAGCAGACTGGCGCACGTCTGGGAAAGGTCCATACACCACACGGATCTTTTGAAACACCGATGTTTATGCCTGTCGGTACACTAGCAACCGTTAAGACAATGAGTCCGGAAGAGTTGGAGCGGATGGGTGCACAAATCATTCTCTCAAATACGTACCACTTGTGGCTCCGTCCAGGAGAAGACATCATTGAAGAAGCAGGTGGTCTCCACAAGTTCATGAACTGGAACGGATCTATTTTAACGGACTCCGGGGGCTTTCAGGTCTTCAGTTTGAGTGATCTTAGAAAGATTGAAGAAGAGGGTGTCCATTTCCGGAACCATATTAGTGGGGAGAAGCTTTTCTTATCTCCAGAAAAAGCCATGCACATCCAAAACTCCCTTGGTCCGGATATTATGATGGCCTTTGACGAATGTCCTCCATATCCAGCCGAGCATAAATACATGAAGGACTCGGTAGAGCGCACAAGCCGTTGGGCTGAGCGTTGCTTGGAAGCACACAAGCGTCCGCATGATCAGGGGTTGTTTGGAATCATCCAGGGTGGAGAGTATGAAGATTTACGTCGTCAGAGTGCTCGTGACCTGACATCCATGGACTTTCCGGGTTATGCAATCGGAGGGCTTTCTGTTGGTGAACCGAAGGATGTTATGAATCGTGTTCTCGAATTCACCACACCTCTGATGCCTGATCAAAAACCTCGTTATCTCATGGGAGTCGGTTCGCCGGACTCTTTGATTGACGGCAGCATTCGGGGGATTGATATGTTTGACTGTGTGCTCCCAACACGAATTGCAAGGAACGGGACTCTGATGACTTCTGAGGGAAGACTAGTTGTGAGAAATGCGAAATATGCACGTGATTTCCGTCCCATTGACGAAAATTGTGATTGCCACACATGTAGAAATTACAGCCGTGCTTATATCCGCCATTTAGTCAAAGCTAACGAAACATTCGGTTTCAGACTTACGACTTATCATAATCTTTATTTTCTGTTAAACTTAATGAGGCAAGTGCGTGAAGCCATTAGAGAAGATCGACTCGGTGACTTTAGAGAAGAATTCTTTGAAATGTATGGTTTCAACAAACCAAACGCAAAGAACTTTTAGAAAGGGGGAAAATAAATGGATACATTAGTAGGTTTACTTCCAATTATTCTAATGTTTGTCATTTTCTATTTCCTATTGATTCGACCGCAGCAAAAGAAACAGAAGCAAGTACAACAAATGCAGTCGGACCTCCAAAAAGGCGATAGAGTTATAACAATCGGAGGACTTCACGGAACGATTCATGCGATTGATGAAGGTACGCTTGTGATTTCTGTACAAGATGGTACTCAACTTAAATTCGATCGTTCATCCGTGCGTGAAAAATTGAGCTAATCAAATGCAATCCCGCTACATCATCTTGTAGCGGGATTTTACGTACCGTCATCTCCTCACCGTTTTACGTGGCAGGTTGACTCCTATCATTCCACCAAGCCAGGCCGCAAGAACCAACCCTCCGAAATAGCTTAATTGAGGCAGAGATACCCATGAGTTTTCAAAAATGACTTGAAATAAAATCATCGCACTGACGAAGATCAGCCCGGTCATCCCTCCAGAGAGCCAGCCTTTCTGTTCTCCCTTATAAGCTGCCAGCATGCCACCGATGGCGAGAATGCTTATCCCTGCAACTAGAGCTAACTGATTGAGTGTTTCATATTCCATTCCAGTAAACCTTAATAAAAGTGCTAACACGCCTGCAAATACAATCATTAGGATAAAAATAGATCCGACTCCATACCCCAGGACCCCTGACAATAACTTTTTCATCCCATCCCCCCCTTGATATGCTTGTCACTTTTATCTATATGCATGAAAACTCTATAGATAGAAGCAGATATTTTCCTCTGGACTTGAATAAGTATTAATAAAGTCCGTCCAAAAAGGGGAAGATCTATGTCAACTGTACTTGCAATACTCATTTTTGTAGCTAGCTATGTACTGATAATGACGGAGAAGTTAAACCGTGCACTGGTAGCTGTAGCAGGTGGCGTACTTCTTTTAATGACAAAGATTTATGAATGGGAACAGGCTTTTGGATTTATAGACTGGGAAACCGTTGCCCTCCTTTTTTCTATGATGGTGTTAGTGTCCATCACGAAAAAGACAGGGATATTCACTTTTTTAGCTATTTGGTTAGCACAGCTTGTCAAAGGAAGACCTGTGCCGCTTTTACTCGTAACAGCGCTGTTTACAGCGGTAGGGTCTGCTTTTTTAGATAATGTTACAACGGTTCTCTTATTTGTACCTGTCCTTCTGACTCTCGTCGATCGTTTGAAACTTCCAGCATTTCCTTATTTGATCATGACGATTTTCAGCTCTAATATTGGTGGTACGGCTACGCTCATCGGTGACCCGCCGAACATTATGATCGGACAAGCGGTGGACCATTTCAGTTTTGTATCATTCCTTTATCATCTAGGCCCTGTAGTATTCATTATTTTTGTTCTCGTCACGCTAGGCATCATTCTGCTATTCCGCAAAGGGCTTACGTATGATCATGCCTTAGCGGAGGACTTAATGAGTGTAGATGCGAAAGAATATTTGAAAATGTCGCCGTTGCTCTTTCAATCCATCTCCGTCATGCTTCTTACGATCGGCGGTTTCATGATGCATCCATTTATTCATATGGATATAACGACGATCGCTGTCAGCGGAGCACTATTGCTGCTCTTTTTGTCTGAGAAAGAGCTTGAAGTTGAACATGTTTTTCAGGAAGTCGAATGGGTGACGTTGTTTTTCTTTATGGGCTTGTTCATGCTTGTAGGGGGATTAGAGACGGTAGGTGTGATTGATGAATTAGCAAGAGGAATGGTGTGGATCTCAGGTGGAGATATGCCTATCACTTCGATGGTGATGCTTTGGAGTGCAGGAATCCTTTCAGGTGTTGTCGACAACATCCCATTCGTTGCCGCTATGATCCCTGTGGTTCAAGAGTTGCAGGGATATGGAATGATGAACGTCGATCCTGTCTGGTGGTCATTGGCTCTTGGGGCCTGCCTTGGAGGGAACGGTACCCTTGTCGGGGCATCCGCCAATGTAGTTGTGGCGGGCCTTGCAGCCAGTCATAATAAACCCATTCCTTTTATTAAATTTTCACTGTACGGCTTTCCGGTTTTGATCCTTTCTTTAATCGTATCATCCATTTATATTTGGTTCCGCTATTTGCTTCCATTTCTTTAATAAAACAGGAAAAATAGGTGATGTTAACTAAAGGGAAACCTTTAGGAAAGGTTGTGCTCGGAGTGCTTGTATTCAGCATTATCATTCGCACACTTATCACCTATTTAATCATTCTGCTTGTTTTCCGCTTCATGGGGAAAAGAGAAATTGGTGAACTTAGTGTTATGGACTTGGTCGTATTTATCATGCTGGCTGAAATTGCCGTCTTCCTTATCGAGAATCCGGGTGAGGCTATTTGGAAAGCCATCGTGCCTATGGCCGTTCTCCTTGCCATCCAAATTGGTAGTGCATGGATTTCATTGAAAAACCAGCGATTCAGAAACTGGTTTGACGGCAAGCCTTCCATCATCATTAAACACGGAAAAGTAGATGAGAAAGAGATGAAGCGTCAGCGTTATAACTTCAATGATCTGTTGTTGCAATTGCGCGAACATGGCATTCAACAAGTAGGGGATGTCGCTTATGCGATTCTGGAACCATCAGGAAAGCTTTCGGTATTTGAAAAGAAAGACGATGGCAGCTCTGATTATGCCGTTGTTTTAATTGCTGATGGTGAAGTGCAATATAGTGGTCTTCAAACAATCCGGAAAAATAAACAATGGCTCGTAAATGAAGTGCGAAAGCAGGGGTTCCATTCTTTCAATGAAATATCCTTATGTACCATTAACGACCAGGGCGAAGTCCAAATCGACCAAAACAACGAATTTAAATAACCCCATTCTCTCAAAAGAAGAGAATGGGGTTATTCAACTAAATGGCAGGTTTCTTTAAGACTCAGTTTCGAGATGTTTTTGAGTGGATGGGGCTGCGGGGAATAACTCGCTTTCCGCGGGAGCGCGGTGAGCCTCCTCGGACTGCGTCCTGTGGGGTCTCACCATGCACTTTTTTCCCGCAGGAGTCTCGCCATTCCCCTCCGCCCCTTTAACATGGAAGGTTCTCGAAACCACTACTTAAAAATTCAGCTTGTATGGGTATGGAAGTGAATGATATAAACTCTACACCATTGACGTTTAGCATACGCAAATGCAGATACAACGCACTATATGCCTGGAGGAGAAGAATTTAAACCTTACTAATGAATTCAAGCTGCCCCTTTTAGAAGTGGTTTCGAGACACTTATAAGGTAAAGGGGCGGAGGGAAACGGCGAGACTCCTATGGGACGTGTGGGACAGGTGAGACCCCGGAAGGCGTAGCCTGAGGAGGCTCACCGCCAGCCCCATGGAAAGCGAACCTTTTCCCGTAGCCCCTAGAACCACACAATCGTCTTGAAACTGAGTCTTCAACTAAAGGGATAACGGGTTATGAAAATGAACAAGAAGACAAAAAATAACCGCTATCAGGCGGTTATTTTTTGTTGAAGATGCGGTTCCATGGGATCATTTTTAATTCTTCCATCCGGATTAACCGAAAGACGAACAATAGCACAATGTACAAAACGGAAAGTCCCGTACCCATTGTCAACAATTGCGAAAGAGGTTTACTCTCAAGAAGCCACTGATGTTTCCATTGAAATCCAACGACTCCGATGATTCCGATAACAAGTCCGAATCGAAAGAACATCTGTAAAGGGAAGGAGATGACTTTATATTTCATAAGCACCCCTAAATGCAACAGTGTAACGACAACGACACCCACGACGATGGCAAGAGCAACTCCATGAATCCCGAATTCAGGACGAGAACTTAACCCGACAAGGACAATAAACTTGATGATAGCTCCAATCAATGTGTTCCACATGGCCGGACGAGCAAGGTCCAAAGCTTGTAAGGTTGCTTGAAGAGGTGTCTGGATATAATGAAGTAGAAAAAATGGCGCCATGAACTGAAGCATGAAGGAAGCCTGACTTGTCCCATACACAGTGGTTAGGATGACAGCAGGAAAGATCATGAAAATGATCGTGATGACCCCTCCAGAGGCAATGGATAATCGGATCGATTGCATGATGCGATAAGCAATCGTCTCATTTTTACCTTGAGCTGCAGCTTCACTGATGGATGGTACGAGAGCAATAGAAAGCGCGTGAGTCAAAAAAGTCGGTAAAAATAGCAAGGGCAGCACATATCCTGTGAGCTCCCCATATTGTTTGGTAGATTCAATAGCCGTAATTCCTGCAATAGCCAAACTTTGAGCGACGAGTATTGGTTCAAAGAAGTACGTTAAGGAACCAATGAAGCGGCTTCCTGTCGTTGGAAGAGCGATCGTCATCAATTCGTTAAGCGTCTTCTTGCCCTCATGGATATGCTTTTTCCACGATTTTCGAAGCCGAAAGCTTTTGTGTAGATTGAATTGTCTCAGCATGTACATCAAAGAAACGAATTCACCGATGACAGCAGAGACCATGGCTCCTGCGGCTGCATATTGAACGCCGTAAGGGTAAAGCATTTTTGTAAGGACCACGACTGAACCAATTCTGACAATTTGTTCGATCACTTGAGAGATTGCCTGTGGCTTCATATTTTGTCTTCCCTGGAAATAACCCCGGATAACAGATGATATGGCGATGATAGGGATGATAGGGGTTACAGCCAGCAATGGATAAAGGGCTCTTGAATCAGTCAGGAAATAAGTAGCTACAACGGGGGCTAACAGGAAGAGTCCGATTGTAAACAAAATGCTTAATGACCCCGTAATTGCAAGAGAAACTAGTAGAATGCGTTTGATTTTACTTTCGTTCCGAGTCGCTTCTGCTTCTGATACTCTTTTTGAAATGGCCACGGGAAGACCGAATTGGGTGATGGTTATGGCTAAAATTAATGTGGGTAGGGCCATCATGTAGAGCCCCACACCTTCGGGGCCCATTACGCGGGCAACGACGATCCTGTTAATGAAACCTAGTAAACGGGTGATCAGTCCAGCAGCAACCAGAATCAGTGCACCATGTAAAAAAGTTTGTTTTGACATATGATTGATCCGCCTTCTCAAAGAAATGAAATTCCGCTACAATGAAGTATATGCGTAAGGATGGACAAGGCATGACACCCGTTTACGAAAACCTTAGAGTGAGGAGTAACCTGATGGATCAAAAAAAAGTGGTCACAAGCTGGAGAAATGAACTGAGAACAGTTTTGCAAAGCAAAGTAGAAGAGTTTCACTTATTAGGTTATAAACGTGCGACCGAAGAAGAAGTGTGGGATTGTTTGATCAAGAAAGTTTGGAATGGCGAACCTGAAATGAGACTGCACCAGGTAGTCCAGGATATCCTGCATTTGCAGACCCATACATATACGAGTTATCTGACAACAGAGGCATATCAGAATGATGATCTGCTTGCCTCCATTGAGGCATTGAAGGGTCCTTCGGAATATGAATGAGGCTTCATCTCTTTACGGTGATCAGCTTAAAGTTTTTCCTATTGTTGCGAAAGTTTGAAAAAGTAGTAGAATAGGTACGGGGATTATCAAATATTGTCTATAAGCATTTATACATATTAGCCGATGGATCATCGCATGTGTTCGTACATAAAGGAGGAACAGGACAGTATGGTGAAACGAGGGCGGATCGTAGCCTTTTTTATTGTGGTTTTATTACTGGCTGCTATGATTGGAACGACAGTAACAGGGGTTACCAAAGATATTAAATTAGGATTGGACTTACAGGGTGGTTTCGAAATCTTATACGATGTCGAGCCGTTAGATGAGAACCAGGAAGTGAATGATCAGGTTCTCGAGGCTACAGCACGTTCATTGACGGAACGTGTGGATACACTTGGTATAAGTGAAACAAACATTACTATTGAAGATGGGGGAAGAATTCGAGTACAGCTTGCGGGTGTAGAAGACCAGCAGACAGCAAGAGAACTGCTTTCAACAACCGCTGAACTATCTTTCCGTGGTACGGATGGAAAATTGTACATGGATGGTTCAGATCTTGTTGAGGGAAGTGCTCAGCAGTCCTATCACCCAGATACGAATGAACCCATTGTTACACTTAAAGTTAAAAGTGCTTCTAAGTTCTATGACGTTTCAGAAGAAATTTACAACACTCCGAACAATCCAGATACACCATATCCGGACAATCTTTTAGTGATATGGTTGGATTATAATGAAGAAACTTCTTTCGCTGAAGAGTGGGGCAAAGAAGACCCGGCTTATATCTCTGCACCAGGGTTCCAAGACGGACCTGTTCGTAGTAATTCGGTCATGATCAGTGGGGATTTCACTCAGGAATCCGCTAAACAATTGGCAGATATTCTGAATGCAGGATCGCTACCTGTTAATCTAGAAGAAACCTATTCGACATCTGTCGGTGCTCAATTCGGGGAGCAAGCCATGAACAAAACCATCCTGGCAGGCTTCATTGGAATTGCAGCCATCTTCTTGTTCATGATTGCGTATTATCGTTTCCCTGGGATCATTGCAACACTAACGTTGAGTGTGTACATCTATTTAATTCTCGTGGTCTTCGAATTGATGAATGGTGTCTTGACACTGCCTGGTATTGCCGCCTTGATTCTGGGTGTCGGTATGGCCGTAGACGCCAACATTATTACGTATGAAAGAATTAAAGAAGAATTAAAATCAGGTAAATCTCTTTTATCAGCCTATAAGGCAGGAAATAAGCGTTCCTTAGCAACCATCCTTGATGCGAACATTACAACCTTGATTGCAGCCACTGTTCTTTTCATTTTCGGAACAAGTTCAGTCAAAGGTTTTGCAACAATGTTGATTGTGAGTATTCTTGTCAGTTTCATAACAGCCGTGTATGGTACGCGATTATTCATGAGTTTATGGGTCAAGAGCCGCTTCTTGAATAAGCGTCCGAAATGGTTTGGGGTGAAACCAGAGGATATTCATGATATTGCTGAAGGAGAAGAAGTCGAAGCAACCTTCATGAAACGCAAATTCGATTTTGTAGGACTGAGAAAACGATTTTTCTCGATTTCGATTGTCCTCGTGGTGGCGGGAATACTGGCTCTTGCATTCTTCCGCTTGAATCTTGGAATTGACTTCACCAGTGGTTCAAGGGTGTCGATTTTGTCTGATGGCAATATAACATCAGAACAAGTGGAACAAACGTTGGAAGAAGAATTTGATGTCAGCCCGAAACAGGTCATCATTTCAGGGGACAACAGTGAGATTGCAGTCGCTCGTTTTGATGATGAACTGAGTAAAGATAAAATCGGTGAAATTCAAAGCTACTATGAAGAAGAGTTTGGCAATACGCCGAACGTCAGCACTGTATCCCCGATTGTTGGTCAAGAGCTTGCTAAAAACGCAGCGCTGGCTGTTTTATACGCGTCCATCGGGATCATCATCTATGTTACCATTCGCTTTGAAATCTTCTTCGCTTTAACAGCGATTATTGCTTTGCTGCATGATGCTTTCTTCATCGTTGCTTTCTTCAGTTTAACGAGATTGGAATTCGATATTACCATCATTGCAGCGATTCTTACCATTGTCGGTTACTCGGTGAATGACACGATTGTAACGTTCGACCGGATCCGGGAAAACTTGAGGATGAAGAAGAAAGTGAAATCCTTTAAAGAGCTTGCGAAAGTCGTCAATGACAGTTTAATGCAGACGCTTGCCCGCAGCTTCAATACAGTCCTTACTGTCATTTTCGCAGCTGTGATGCTGTTATTCTTCGGAGCCTCATCCATCACGAACTTCTCGTTCGCTCTAGTCATCGGATTATTGGCAGGTACGTACTCATCCCTGTTCATTGCGTCTCAGCTTTGGCTCATATGGCGTGGCCGCAATATTAAAGATAACCCGATCAATTATGTGAAAAAGAAAAAAACGGACGGACCTCAAGTGTAAACTGGAGGACCTTAAAAGAAGACCATCCTCCTGGAGGATGGTCTTCTTTGGTTATTACTCTTTCTTTCCGGGTATATCAAGTATATAAAGAAACCTTTATGAATGAAGGAGTGTTGAACATATGAAAGGACAAAGCTATCTTATCCTGGCTTTCGTTTTTGCATTAGTCATTGCTATTTTTGCCGTCATTAATGTGGACCCTGTTCAGGTTAATTATTTGTTTGGATCAGGTGAAGCACCTCTGATTCTTGTCATTCTAATATCTGTTTTATTAGGTGGGTTAGCCACAGCATCCGTCGGAGCTCTCCGATACTATAAGCTGAAAAGGGAAAACAGCCGGTTGAAGTCCGAGGCTTCTGCGTCCCCTGCAAGCGTCAAGGATGAAGATAGGAACGTTTCCGATGAGAATGAAACGGCAAATGAGGAGGAAAGTTCTTCATCAAAAGTCACATAATTGCGTTTGCTACCCCTGGTCCGCTCTTGTATAATAGATGGGTCAGGGGTGAACTTATGATACAAAGCAAGATGAAATGGAAATTTACATATAGTAATTCGGAAGAAAGTTCTTCAGTCCTTCCTGGAGTTACTCCACTTACTCAGCAGCTTTTAGAAAAAAGAGGTATCCACAATGCTGAAGCAGCGGATCGGTTCTTAAAGCCTTCGATTGATCAGCTTCACGATCCGATGCTTATGGAGGGGATGGACATTGCCGTGGCTCGTGTGAAAGAGGCCATAGCATCTGATCAATCCGTTCTTGTTTTTGGTGATTATGATGCAGACGGAGTAACCTCTACATCTGTCATGGTGGAAGCGCTCAGAAAAGCAGGGGCGGACTGTGACTTCTATATTCCTAATCGTTTCACAGAAGGATATGGTCCAAATAAAGAAGCTTTTCAATTTGCCTATGATTCCGGCTATTCTCTAATCATAACGGTAGATACAGGTATCGCCGCTATGGAAGAAGCATCTTTTGCGAAAGAACTTGGGATTGATCTAATTATTACGGACCACCACGAAGTCCAGGAGGTTCTTCCTGATGCCTATGCCATCATCCACCCTAAGACGTCAGCGGATTATCCATTCCAGGAATTAGCGGGTGTCGGAGTGGCTTTTAAATTTGCTCATGCTCTTCTAGGCCGCTTTCCAAAAGAGTTTCTTGACCTTGTCGTAATTGGTACGATTGCTGATCTTGTCCCCTTAAAAGGCGAAAACAGGGTGCTTGCATCGATCGGTCTTCAGGCGATTTCTCATTCTGCCCGCCCTGGTATCCAGGCGTTGAGAAAAGTGTGCAGCATAGAAGGGGATATGAATGAGGAAACGATCGGTTTTACAATCGGTCCAAGACTCAATGCTGTAGGGAGACTTCAGGATGCTACTCCGGCAGTCGATTTATTGCTATCGGAAGATCTGGAAGAAGCGGAACAAATTGCAACCTTCATTAACCAGTTGAACCAGGAAAGACAGAAAATCGTTGCCTCCATCGCCAAGGAAGCGGAAGAAATGGTTTCTGTTGAAAATGGGGAAGCTGAGAATGTGATTGTGGTTGCTAAAGAGGGCTGGAACCCAGGAGTGCTTGGAATCGTCGCATCCAAACTCGTCCGTCAATTTGACCGTCCGGCTATCGTCCTGGCTATTGATGAAGAAAAAGGGGAAGCCAAAGGGTCAGCAAGGAGCATTGACGCTTTTGATTTATTCTCCAACTGTATGGAGATCCGCCATCGCTTTATACATTTTGGAGGGCATGCCCAAGCAGCCGGTATGACGCTTGCGCTTGACCAAATCGAAGAGTTACGAAGTGATTTAATTTCCCTGGCTGAGGAAAAGCTATCGGATGACGATTATCAACAAGTCCTGGATATTGAAACAACCGTCGAGTTGGAAGATATATCCCTGAAACAAATTGAGGAAGTCAACAAGCTTCGTCCATTTGGAATGGGGAACCCAAAACCATTGTTTCATCTCAAACATACCCCTAAAGAAGTACGGTTGATCGGAAGTAAAAAAAATCACCTGAAATTCCAATTCCAAAGTCAGCAGTCCCGGCTGGATGGCATTGCGTTCGGGATGGGAGATCTTTATCAGCAAATATCCCCACAAGCCGCATTGGATGTAGTAGGAGAACTTGGAATCAATGAATGGAACGGGCGGAAGAACTTACAAGTGATGATCAAGGATCTCCGTGTGATAGAATGGCAGTTATTTGATCACAGAGGTTCAAAGCATATAGAAAAGAATTTGATTATTCCACCTAACCAAACGTTTGCAGCTGTCAGCTTTCAAGGGAAAGATCAGGCCCCTTGCGATGTTCCTGTCCTTCAGGCAGAGTCAGTGGAGCATGGAGATTCCTATGATGGTCTTCTGATTATCGATCTACCTAAACGCATGTCGGAGATGACCGAGCTTTTATCTAAAATTGAAACTCGTAAAGTCTATGCCTGCTATCATATACAAGAGAGTACTTTTCTAAAAACATGGCCTTCAAGGGACCACTTCAAATGGTTTTATGGTATGCTATTGAAGCGTGGTCGGTTCAACCTTCATGAAGAAGCAGATTTACTTGCCAATCGTAAGGGATGGGACAAGTCCATGGTGGAATTTATTTCTGAGGTGTTTTTTGAACTCGACTTTGTTAAAATAAAAGACGGGATCATTACAGCAGAATCCGAACCTTCTCAAAAAGATTTGCGGGAATCTTCGCTTTATCTTCAAAGAGAAGAACAGCTGCAAATTGAACGTACCTTGTATTATTCCACATATAAAGAATTGAAGAGTTGGTTTGACCAATATATGAACCAGCGTTTTAAGCAAGTCAAGGAGGAAGTAACGAATGGATTATAAAGAGCATATTGCAATCGTTGAAGATTGGCCGAAAGAAGGTGTCCAATTTAAGGACATCACTCCTTTAATGGACAATGGTCCTGCATTCAAAGCAGCGGTTGATGAAATTGTAGAGTACGCAAAAGACAAAGAAATCGATATCGTAGTAGGTCCTGAAGCACGCGGATTCATCGTGGGGTGCCCCGTATCGTATGCGTTGGAAATCGGCTTTGCGCCTGTTCGTAAAGAAGGAAAGCTTCCACGCGAGACGATCAAAGTGGATTATGGCCTCGAATACGGAAAAGATGTGTTAACGATTCATAAAGACGCGATTAAGCCAGGTCAACGAGTACTGATTGTCGACGACCTTCTTGCTACAGGTGGTACAATTGAAGCGACCATCGACCTTGTCGAGCAGTTGGGCGGGGAAGTAGCTGGTTGTGCGTTCTTGATTGAACTCACATACTTAGATGGCCGCAGCAAATTGGACGGCCATGACGTCCTTACTTTAATGCAATATTAATGGAAAGAGTGCCCTTTTCAGGGGCGCTCTTTGTTTTACAATTGATGATCGGGCTTTTCCCTTTACAAGAAGAGTCCTTTTTTTGATAATGTTAATCAAATATACTTTGAAAGTTTTAAAGAAACTAGGGTGATTGAATGGCGAAAGATACAGTTCTAACTGCGGAAGAAGTCATAGAACAAGCGAGTCAGTATTTGAATGAGTCAGATCTGGCGTTTATTCGTCGTGCTTATGAATTTGCTGAAAAGGCCCATAGCAACCAGTTCCGAAAGTCGGGAGAGCCTTATATCATCCATCCCATTCAAGTAGCAGGTATTCTTGTGAACCTAGAGATGGATCCTGAAACGATTGCAGGCGGTTTTCTTCACGATGTCGTAGAGGACACAGATGTTTCTCTTAAGGAAATTGAAGAAGCCTTCAATGAAGAAGTCTCCATGCTGGTGGATGGCGTTACGAAATTAGGTAAAATCAAATATAAATCCAAAGAAGCTCAGCAGGCGGAAAACCATCGGAAAATGTTTGTCGCTATGGCGAAAGACATGCGTGTCATCTTAATTAAGCTTGCGGACAGGCTTCACAATATGCGCACATTGAAGCATCTTCCAGCTGAGAAACAACGTCGGATTTCCAATGAAACATTGGAGATTTTTGCACCTCTGGCTCATCGTCTTGGTATTTCTACAATTAAATGGGAGCTTGAAGATACGGCCCTTCGGTATTTGAATCCTCAGCAATACTACAGGATTGTTCATTTGATGAAGCAGAAGAGGAATGAACGTGAGCATTATATCGAAGAAGTCATTGATGAAATTCGTGGCCAATTAAAAGAAGTAAACATTGATGCGGATTTATTTGGACGGCCGAAGCACCTTTACAGTATCTACCGGAAGATGGTACTTCAGAATAAACAATTCAATGAAATTTATGACTTGTTAGCCGTTAGAATTACAGTCAACAGTATCAAAGATTGTTATGCTGTCCTTGGCATCATCCATACGTGTTGGAAACCGATGCCGGGTCGCTTTAAAGATTATATAGCCATGCCGAAACCTAATCTGTATCAATCTCTGCATACGACAGTAATTGGACCTAAAGGAGATCCTCTAGAGGTTCAAATCCGTACACACGAAATGCATGAAATTGCGGAATATGGAATTGCAGCCCATTGGGCATATAAAGAAGGAAAGCAGACCTCCGCTGAACAATCGTTTGAAGAGAAGCTTACATGGTTCCGTGAAATTCTGGAATGGCAAAGTGAAACTCATGATGCCGAAGAGTTTATGGAATCCCTTAAAGTGGATTTATTTTCAGACATGGTCTATGTGTTTACACCAAAAGGAGATGTGATTGAGCTTCCATCTGGTTCAGTGCCTGTGGATTTTGCCTATCGTATTCATACGGAAGTTGGAAATCAAACGATTGGTGCAAAAGTGAACGGGAAGATGGAACCCCTGGATTATGAATTGAAGACCGGGGACATTGTCGATATCATGACTTCTAAGCATGCGTATGGACCCTCCAAAGATTGGATTAAGCTCGCTCAGACATCACAGGCGAAGAATAAGATCAAGCAATTCTTTAAGAAACAACAAAAAGACGAGAACATTTCTAAAGGGAAAGAGCTTGTCGAACGGGAAATTCGTAATTTCGGGATCCAACCAAAAGATGTCTATACGACAGATAATTTGAATCGTGTATCTGAAAAGTTTAATTTTGCAAACGAAGAGGATATGTTTGCCGCTGTTGGATACCAGGGGATTACAGCCGCTCAAATCGCTACTCGATTAACAGAGAAAATCAGGAAGCGGAAGCAGCAGGAACAAGACCTGGAGCAGACACTGGCTGATGTAAATACCACGGAAATTAAAACCCCGGCAAAAACTGGTAAAAAGGATTCAGGAGTACGAGTGGAAGGGGTGGACAATCTTCTTGTCCGTCTATCCAAATGCTGTAACCCAGTACCTGGTGATGAGATTGTCGGTTATATTACTAAAGGACGAGGGGTATCCGTCCACAGAAGCGACTGCCCTAATGTCCATACCGAAGAAGCTCAGACACGCCTATTACCTGTTAAATGGGAGACCTCAGTCACGGATTCCAAGCAGTATCATGTTGACCTTGAGATCTGGGGATATGATCGCCGCGGCCTGCTTAACGAAGTGCTGCAAGCAGTCAATGAAACGAAGACGAATATTACCGCGGTTTCAGGAAAGTCCGACCGTAATAAAATGGCGACTATTCATATTACTATTTTAATCCAGAATACGAACCATTTGAGAAAGATTGTCGAGCGGATTAAACAAATTCAGGAAGTGTACACGGTTCGTCGTGTCATGCAATAGAAGATAAAGGGGAATCTACGATGAAAGCAGTGGTTCAAAGAGCTGTAAACGCCTCTGTCACCGTTGAGGAAAACGACGTAGGTACCATAGATCGGGGACTTGTCGTTTTATTGGGTGTAAATCATGAGGATACAGAAGAAGATGCACGGTATTTAGCCAAAAAGATTCCATACCTGCGCATTTTTGAAGATAAGGATGGAAAAATGAATCATTCATTAGTTGATTTAGGCGGCCAGATGCTATCGATTTCTCAATTCACATTATACGGAGATTGTCGCAAAGGGCGCCGCCCTAACTTCATGCAAGCGGCAAAGCCTAACCAGGCTGAAGAGTTGTATGAATCTTTTAATCAGATGGTGGAGCAGGAAGGTGTGAAAGTGGAAACAGGAGAATTTGGTGCAATGATGGACGTGAAATTGACCAATTCCGGCCCTGTGACATTAATCATCGATAGTAAAGAACGATAAAAAAAAGCTGTACTCATTTTGAGTACAGCTTTTTTGTTTTTCTAAGCGGTGCGATTGAATTGTGAATGACAATCATTTATTTAGTTGAAGTAATGAGTTAAACCTTCTACGATCCCTTGGCTGGCTTTTATCTGATAAGAGCGCGTTTTAATGGTTTGTTCTTCTCTTGCATCTGATAGGAAGCCAAGCTCCAATAGGACAGAAGGCTTGTTATTTTCCCTGATTACGTGGAAATCGCCTTTTTTTGTCCCTCGATCTCGCAGTCCTGTATAAGAAACGATAGATGACTGCAGCGAATCTGCAAGTGCTTTGTCTTTAGAAGAGTAATAATAACTATTAATCCCTCTAGCAACCACATTCAATGGCGCCGCATTGTAATGCAGACTGATGAATGCATCTGCATTGGAACGGTTCGAATGGAAGGTTCTGATCGTAAGGGAGATGTAATGATCGCTCGTCCGAGTCATCAATACTTTGGCACCTTGGCTTTCTAGTTGGCTTTTTAGAAGGTAAGCCGTATCCAGCGTTAATGTCTTCTCGTAGCTTCCGCCTCTCCCTACTGCCCCGGGGTCGCGTCCGCCATGGCCAGCATCAATCATAATGGTTTTCCCTTTAAGGGAATTTGAAGTAGCTGGTGTTGTGGACGTACTTTCTTGATTGGTCTCTTCTACAATCCATCCAGCCACGTAAGCTGTTTTACTTTCGTAGGAGATCTTGTACCATTGCCCTTCTTTGCTTAAGACTTGAAATTGATCGCCTTTGTGGCCACGACCGACGATTTTATAATTCGTAGATGGCCCGGACCTCAAATTCGTGCCGTTATAATTCAAAGATACATAGGTGTTTTTCGAAGCGGGTGTGTTCGTTTGTTCATTGTCTGTTTCATTTACAAGCCAACCGGCGACCCAACCTGTCTTTCCGCTGCTGTACTTTATTTGATACCAGCGGTCTTTCTTCGCTATGTATTCATAGGTTTCACCTTTACGTATTCTTGTAAGAATCCGCCCTCTTGTGGAGTTTTCACTTCTGACGTTTAGAACGGCTGTTCCTACTTTCACTTTTCCTTTTACGGTTGATGATGGATTCTCATCGGCTTTCTCATCTTTCTCAGGTTCTTGCTTTTGTTTCGCTTCTTTTGTCAGATAGTCTCCATGGACCCAGCCATTTGTGTTTCCTTTTTGAATATAGACCCATTTCCCATCCGACTTCTCGGGCTCTACGGCATCACCTTTCATCAGATACCCTTTGATTTTCCCATCCAGATTCGGAGCGGAACGAATCCTCAGATAATCATACTTTGAATAATGACGGTCGGTTATGTGTTGGTCTGCCTTTACTTTTGTGAGCCATTTGGCGACCCAGCCATCCTTCCCGCTTCGTTGAATCTTGAGCCAATTGTCTTTCTCTTCGATAATCTTGTAGGTTTCACCTGTATGCACCTTACCAATACGGTCGTAATTCGTTCCAGGTCCTGTCCTCACATTCAAGTAATCGACCTGAATGACCGCTTTGTCTGCATACGCGGAAGGAGTCTCATAAAAGGTAAGAACTCCTAAAATTAAAATGAAGAAAATTATGCCTTTTTTCAAAAAATATTCCACCTCCTTGTCAGTCTCCATTCATTATTCGACAAATGACGTAAATATCCTTCTCCATAGGAAAAAGTTTGATCTTATAAATTTGTGGAGATAAACTTGACATAAGGTTAACGGAGATTATATGATTATAATCAATTCTAAAATGATTCGAACAAAACCATTGAGGAAAAAAGTAATCAGTTTCCATGCGCACAGAGAACGAATGCCTTAGGCTGAAAGCATTCGGACGTTATATTCTGATGAAAGACGTTTCTTAGGTTCTACATCGAACTAAAAGTAGGTGTAGACGTACACAGGCGTTAACTGTTTTGAGTGGAGGCTCTTAAAGCCTCAAATCAGGGTGGCAACGCGGGTAATCCCGTCCCTTTTTCGCAAGCGCGGAAAAGGGACGGGATTTTTTGTGGTAAAAAATGGTTTATTTCGTTAGGAGGAGTTTGAGATGAGTATGAATGCCCCTCGTGGTACGCAGGATATTCTGCCTGGTACATCTGAAAAATGGCAGTATGTAGAAGAACAATTAGCTGACCTATGCCGTCGCTATCATTATAAAGAAATCAGAACACCGATTTTTGAACATACCGAGCTTTTCCAACGAGGTGTCGGAGATAGTACAGACATCGTCCAGAAGGAAATGTACACGTTTGAAGATCGTGGAGGAAGAAGCATTACCTTACGACCAGAAGGGACAGCTTCTGTCGTTCGTTCTTTTGTCCAGAATAAAGTCTACGGTTTGCCAAATCAGCCGACCAAATACTTCTACATGGGGCCTATGTTCCGTTATGAGCGACCTCAACAGGGAAGAATGAGGCAGTTTGTGCAGTTTGGTATTGAGGCTTTAGGCAGTGATGATCCAGCTATTGATGCAGAGGTGCTTTCTCTTGCTTTAAACTCTTATAAAGAACTAGGGCTGAAGTCGCTGAAACTAGTGGTCAACAGTCTCGGTGATAAAGAAAGCAGGGAAGCGCATCGAGCAGCTTTGGTCCGTCACTTCGATCCACACCGCGAAGAACTTTGTGCAGATTGTCAAGTCCGGCTTGATCAAAATCCGCTTAGAGTTCTGGATTGTAAAAAGGATCGTGAACACCCGGCAATGGAAACAGCACCGTCCATTCTTGAATATTTGAATGATTATTCCAAAGATTACTTTGAACAAGTAAAACAATACTTGGATGTGATGGACATTGATTACTTTGTCGATCCAAACCTTGTACGCGGACTCGATTATTATAACCACACAGCTTTTGAAATTATAAGTGAAGCGGAAGGTTTCGGTGCCATCACGACATTGAGCGGCGGTGGTCGCTACACAGGTCTAGTTCAGGAAGTGGGCGGTCCTGAAACATCAGGAATCGGTTTTGCCATGAGTATCGAGCGGTTGTTGATGGCTTTAGAAGCGGAAAGCGTTGAACTCCCGACTGATGAGGGATTGGATGTGTTTTTTGTTTCCCTTGGTGATGAGGCGAATCGTGCCGCAGTTAAGTTAACAGATGAATTACGGCGTGCCGGCATTCAAGTGGACAAAGATTACTTAGGGAAAAAAATGAAAGCTCAGTTTAAAGCAGCTGATCGTCTTGGTAGTAAATATGTACTTGTTCTCGGAGATCAGGAACTCGAGAACGGGGTCATTAATGTGAAAAACATGACATCAGGAGAGCAGCAAGAGGTTCCTCTTGGTGAGATCATCGACCATATGAAGAAAGAACTGACAGGAGGCAAATAAGATGGAACGAACAAAATGCGGATCTTTGCGTAGAGATCATCTTGAGCAAGAAGTAACACTTAAAGGATGGGTACAAAAACGCCGCGATTTAGGTGGTTTGATTTTCATCGATTTAAGAGATCGATCCGGCTTAGTACAGGTGGTTTTCAATCCTGAGACTTCAGGTGAAGCATTGGAGAAGGCGGAAAATGTGCGCAGTGAATATGTCCTTGAAGTTAAAGGGACTGTTGTGGCCCGTGACGCTCAAACCATTAATACCAACCTTGGCACAGGAGAAATTGAAGTAGCTGCCAAGGAATTGACGATTCTTAACAAAGCGAAGACACCACCATTCATGATTGAAGATCAATCAGAGGTATCCGAAGACCTTCGACTTAAATACCGCTACTTGGATTTGAGAAGAAAAGAAATGCAGGAGACGTTTAAAATGCGTCACCAAACGACCCAGTCGATCCGTAATTTTTTGAATGAAGAAGAATTTTTGGATATGGAAACACCAATGCTGACGAAGAGTACACCGGAAGGGGCGCGTGACTATCTTGTTCCAAGCCGGGTTCATGAAGGTGAATTCTATGCATTGCCTCAATCTCCTCAGCTCTTCAAACAATTGTTGATGATGTCAGGGTTCGAGAAGTATTACCAGATCGTCCGCTGTTTCCGTGATGAAGACTTGCGCGCTGACCGTCAGCCTGAGTTCACGCAAGTGGATGTTGAGACGTCATTCATGTCAACGGAAGAGATCATGTCCTTGACGGAACGTATGATGAAGCGCGTCATGAAAGAAGTGAAAGGCCAGGATATCGAAACCCCATTCCTTCGTATGCCTTATGATGAGGCGATGGAACGGTACGGTTCCGACAAGCCCGATACCCGCTTCGGTCTTGAATTAGTGAATCTTTCTGAAGATGTAAAGGATTCAGGTTTTAAAGTGTTTAGCGGAGCGGTTTCTTCAGGCGGCCAAGTAAGCGCCATTAATGTGGAAGGAAAAGCTGATGAGTTTTCCCGAAAAGATATCGATAAGATGACAGAAGATGTCAAAGTCTATGGAGCAAAAGGGTTGGCATGGTTAAAAGTGAAAGACGGAGAGTTCAATGGACCGATTGCTAAATTCTTCTCTGAAGACGAGGCTTCTTCAATGAAAGAAAAAATGGCAGCAAAAGATGGCGATCTCCTTCTCTTTGTAGCAGACCAGACTTCCGTTGTTCATGACAGTCTTGGAGCTTTACGTCAAAAGCTTGCCCGTCGATTAGACTTGATTGATGAGACGAAGTTCAACTTCCTTTGGGTAACGGACTGGCCTTTATTTGAGTATGATGAAGATGAAGGACGTTATCACGCCGCGCACCATCCGTTTACAATGCCTGCAGGCGGACGTATGGATGAACTGAAGAAAAATCCAAAAGACGTCCGTGCAGAAGCTTATGACATCGTCCTCAACGGGTATGAGCTTGGTGGAGGTTCCCTGCGTATCTTTGAAAAAGAAATGCAGCAGGAAATGTT
Organism: Halobacillus sp. HZG1; assembly: GCF_035818575.1. Taxonomy (NCBI): domain Bacteria; kingdom Bacillati; phylum Bacillota; class Bacilli; order Caryophanales; family Bacillaceae; genus Halobacillus; species Halobacillus sp. HZG1. The sequence continues at coordinate 19,203 of NZ_JAYLVQ010000022.1, read as the reverse complement.
TGAGGTGCTTGGTTTCAGCCAGGAGGAAGCAAATGAACAGTTTGGGTTCCTTCTTGATGCATTAGAATACGGTACACCGCCTCACGGGGGAATTGCCTTTGGCCTGGACAGGCTCGTCATGCTTTTAGCCGGTCGTACGAATTTGCGTGATACTATTTTGTTCCCTAAAACAGCTTCCGCTCAAGATCCAATGACGAACGCTCCGGGACCTGTAAGTGAAGCGCAGCTGGATGAACTTCACCTTCAGCTGAAGCCATCTAGTCAGTCTGACTCAGATGAATAAAATGTGTGGGTTAATTGTTGATTCTATTTAGGTTATATGCTAAGATTACATTACAAAATTAAAGAGACCAATCCTGATGTGTACGTTGTTCGAATGTACGTTTTGACCGAACATTTTTGATACGGGAGCCTGGTGTTTCTATATGGAATGCACGCCTCATAACCATCACTGATGGGAGGACGCAAGAAATGTAGAACAGGGCACCCACCTGCCTAGAGCGGGTTCAAAACTCATGATACGACGGCACAATTGGGATTGGTTTTTTTAATTGCCATTAATCCAAAAGGATTTTACATATGAATTGAACAAAAAAGCGTTTCCCGGATAGGGAAACGCTTTTTTTCATGGTCCTGTGAATGGTGGAACAAACATGTGTGTAGATATGATTTTTAGGCACATCCTCCAGCCAAAGTGGCCTGACACTCATGCCTCTATTCTATTTAGCGGGCAAGGTTTTCAAGATTTCCGTTTTTCTCCATACGAAATTGAGGTCGGTAAGCATGTTCAGAATCATCAAACATCACCATTTTTCTAGCACGGTCCATGATCTGAATCAAGGCCTGATAATCTTCTGTCATGGCTTCAAGCTGCCCATTTAATTGCTGGTTTTGTTCGATTAACTCTTTATTCTGACGTTCTAGTTCAGAGAGTCGGTTCTGGAGAGATCCTGAACTCTTACTCTCTTGTTTCAAGTTCGTCAAATAAGAAATGATGTCTTCTAAACGAAGCTCAGGCTGAGTTGGATTCTCTTCCTGGGTCTTAGATACGACAGGCTCAGGAAGTAAGTAGTCGTCATCCTCTTGTTCTGCCTGGTACACAACGGGAGCCTGCGGTCTCTGATAGACAGGCTGCTGTTTCGCTTCTTTCCGTTTTTTCTCTTTTCGTTGTTTCTTCGCAAGCTCAACGGCTTGTTCATATTTCTGTCGTACTTCTGCATTCCATCTAAACCCGCAAGCTGCTGAGGTGCGGTTTAATATATCTCCGACTTCATCAAAAGCTTTTAATTGTGTACTTCCTTCACGGATGTGTCTCAGAACGGTTTCCGCTAATAAAAGGTCATCTTCATGAGACCAGGCATCTTGTCTTACTTTAGGCATATTCACCACTCCTAATTTTATCTGTAAAGATAATAGTTTGTCAGATTTAGTAGTAGTGTAGCCAAGAAGAACTGGAATTATACTCAAGTAGACTTTTGCTTTTTGATTTTGCTATAAACCTGTTCAAGCGCCTGTTCGAATTTTCCTGTCCGTTTTGGTTCATAGTATTGGCGTGTTCGGATGAGGTCGGGAAGGTATTGCTGGTCCACCCACGCATTCTCGTAGTTGTGAGGATACTTATAATCGATTCCTCTTCCTAGCTTTTCTGCTCCTTTATAATGAGAGTCTTTTAAATGTTGAGGTACTTCTCCGCTTTTCCCATTTCTGATATCCGAAAGCGCTGCATCAAGTGCTTTGTAGGCACTGTTTGATTTTGGTGAGAGGGCAAGTTCCGTCACAGCTACTGACAATGGAATCCGGGCCTCAGGAAATCCGATTCGCTCAGCGGCTTCCACGGCAGAAAGAGCCCTGGGACCTGCTTGTGGATTGGCGAGTCCAATGTCTTCGTATGCAATGACTACTAATCTTCTAGCGATACTATCAAGGTCTCCCGCCTCGATTAATCGGCCTAAGTAATGTAGGGAAGCGTCTACATCACTGCCTCTGATTGATTTTTGAAAGGCTGAGAGGACATCATAGTGTGCATCACCATCTTTATCATGGGAGAAGCTTTTCTTCTGCATACACTCTTCGGCAACCTCTAAGTTGATCTCCACAAACCCATTGTCATCAGCAGGCGTAGAAAAAGCGGCAAGTTCCAACCCGTTCAATGCGGCCCGAAGATCTCCATTAGAAGATTGAGCGAAGTGGTTAAGTGCTTCGTCAGTCATTTGGATGTTCATTTGACCAAGACCCTTTTCACGATCTTCCAGTGCTCTTTGAATGGCCTGCTTCATGTGGTCATCCTCCAGCCTGTACAGTTCAAATAAATGACAACGGCTGCGAATCGCGGGGTTTATGGAATGGTAGGGGTTACTTGTCGTACAGCCAATCATGGTTAAACGATTACTCTCCAGGTGGGGGAGAAGGAAATCCTGCTTTGCTTTATCCAGCCGGTGAACCTCATCAAGGATCAATACGAGCTGCCCGTGCATCTTTGCTTCTTCCACAGCAATTTCCATATCCTTCTTCTTATCCGTTACCGCATTCAACGTTTTATGAGGGATATTCAAGCTTTTAGCAAGTGCGGTTGCCATTGATGTTTTCCCTGTCCCAGGTGGACCGAATAATATCATCGAGGCCAGACGTTCAGCCTTGATCATACGGTTGATGGTTTTTCCTTCGGCAACGAGGTGGGACTGTCCGATAATTTCATCTATATTGTCTGGTCGCAAGCGAAAAGCGAGGGGTTGCTGACTCATAGAACATTCTCCTTTTGACAGTTATGACTGTAAGCGTAGAATGATTTTCAGGAAAATGCAAGGGACTTGCCATTCATGCTATAATAGCGTTTGGTATAATAGAGAGAGGAAGATGACCATGACTCACGAAAAGGGGAAAAAGCGCGGAAATTTTATTCGCTGGAGCTTTTTCTTTATCGGTTTAGTCATTCTGGGGCTTGGCATTTCAATGACAATGCAGGTGAAAGAGTTTGGAATTGGACCATGGGATGTTTTTCATTATGGTCTGTTTCTTCAACTGGGTCTTACCGTAGGGACCTGGTCGATTATTGCCGGATTGCTGATCGTTCTGATAAGTTCGGTTTTACAAAAAATGTGGCCGCAAGTAGGAACGATATTAAATATGATCCTCATTGGTGTATTTATTGATTTCTTTAATTGGCTTTTGCCAGAACCTGAAACATTGATTATGCAATTATTCATATTTGTATCAGGCACGTTCGTCATTGCACTTGGGATTGGTGTTTACGTTGCCCCCGACATTGGTGCAGGGCCACGTGACAGCCTGATGTTATGGATTACAAAGACTACCGGATGGAAAGTATCGACAGTAAGGAATGGAATTGAGATGATCGTAGCCGTGGCAGGTTTCGCCCTCGGCGGCCCGGTGGGAGCAGGGACGGTATTCATCGCTCTGTTTCTGGGTACATTTGTAGGATACACCTTACCACAGGCGAAAACATGGCTACAGTTTTTATTAATGAAGGGTGACATGTATGAAGATATCTACCAAAGGCCGATACGGGCTAACCATCATGATTGAATTGGCAAGGAAATATGGAGATGGTCCTATCTCTTTGAAACAGATTGCAAGAGACAATAACCTGTCTGAACACTATTTGGAGCAGTTGATTGCTCCATTACGAAACGCAAGCCTCGTGAAAAGTGTGCGTGGTGCCTATGGAGGCTATATGCTAACGAAAGCTCCTCATGAGATTACAGCAGGAGATGTGATCCGCGTTTTAGAAGGGCCAATCACTCCTGTTGAAGGTATTGAAAATGAAGAGCCTGCCAAACAAGCCTTATGGAAAAGGGTCAGAGATGCAGTGAAGGATGTCCTGGATACTACGACCCTTGAAGACCTGAAGGATCATGTAGACGACCAGACTCAGGATGCTTACATGTTTTATATTTAATGGTTGGAGGTGACAAGATGAAGTCAATTTATTTGGACCATGCGGCGACTTCACCCGTCCATCCCAAAGTAATCGAAGAAATGATGCCCGTTTATCAAGAGGTATTCGGTAATCCCTCCAGTGTGCATCAGTATGGAAGGAAAGCGCGTCGGATTCTGGATGAAGGGCGCAGAAGAATTGCTCAGGGGCTAGGTGCGAATGAGAAGGAAATTGTTTTTACAAGTGGAGGAACAGAAGCAGACAATTTAGCGATCATGGGTACGGCTAGAGCCAATCGTTCAAAAGGCAAGCATATCATTACCACTTCGATTGAACATCATGCTACATTACATGCAGTTGAATACTTGGAGTCTCAAGACTTTGAAGTCACTTATCTGCCTGTGGATGAGCATGGAATTGTCAAAGTGACTGATGTGAAAAATGCTCTTCGTGAAGATACGATTCTTGTTTCCGTTATGATGGTGAATAACGAAACGGGAGCGATCCAGCCCATTGAAGAAATAGCCGCTGAGTTAAAGGACCATCAGGCATATTTTCATTCTGATATCGTTCAGGCATACGGTCTGATGGATTTGGATGTTTCACAACTTGGGGTCGATTTGATGGCGGTTTCCGGTCATAAGATCAATGGACCGAAAGGGATCGGCTTTTTGTATATCCGTGAAGGCACGTTAATTGAATCTCTTCAATATGGCGGAGAACAGGAACGAAAAAGACGAGCGGGTACAGAAAACATTCCGGCCGTTCAAGGGCTGAAGACAGCGGTTGAGATTATAGAATCCGAGCGTTCGACTTATAAAGAGAAATACCTTCATTATAAGCAGCTCTTCCTCCAGACCCTTAAGGAGGAAAACGTTCCTTTTGAAGTGAACGGATCCCAGGAAGAATCGATCGAATCAATCGTGAACATCAGTTTTCCCGGGATGAATGTGGAAACTCTGCTCACGAACTTTGATTTATCGGGCATTGCTGCTTCAAGCGGAAGTGCCTGTACGGCAGGTTCTGTAGAACCTTCACATGTTCTTTCCGCGATGTTTGGTTCCGACCATCCGAAGACCACCAATTCAATCCGGTTCAGTTTTGGACTTGCAAATAATGAAGAGAATATAACAGAATCAGCAAGGAGAGTCAGCCAAATTATCAAAAGGCTGTCTTGATAAAGGAAGGTGTAAGAAATGAAAGATCCTAAAGATACAAGGGTAGTCGTTGGGATGAGTGGCGGGGTGGATTCATCTGTCGCGGCTCTTCTATTAAAAGAACAAGGCTATGATGTCGTCGGTATTTTTATGAAGAACTGGGATGATACCGATGAAAATGGTGTCTGTACAGCTACGGAAGATTATGAAGATGTCATCCGTGTGTGTAATCAGTTGGATATTCCGTATTTCGCAGTGAATTTCGAGAAACAATATTGGGATAAAGTGTTCACCTATTTCCTCGATGAGTATAAAAAAGGGCGGACACCGAATCCGGATGTGATGTGCAACAAAGAAATCAAGTTCAAAGCATTCATGGACCATGCGATGTCCCTCGGGGCAGACTATTTGGCAACAGGCCACTATGCACAAGTCCGTGAAAATGAGGGCACCTATGAAATGCTCCGTGGAGTGGATCACAATAAAGATCAAACATACTTCCTGAACCAACTATCACAGGAAGTGCTTTCTAAAGTGATGTTCCCATTAGGTCATCTTGAGAAAAAAGAAGTGCGTGCCATTGCGGAAGAGCATGGTCTGGCTACAGCGAAAAAGAAAGATTCTACAGGAATCTGCTTTATCGGGGAGCGTAACTTCAAAGAGTTCCTAAGTGAATATTTACCTGCGCAACCAGGCAATATGGAAACGTTGGATGGTGAAGTGAAAGGGAAGCATGACGGATTGATGTATTACACATTAGGTCAGCGTCAGGGACTTGGCATAGGAGGCGCTGGAGACCCGTGGTTCGTCGTAGGTAAGAATGTAACGGATAATATTCTCTACGTTGGACAAGGATTCCATCATGATGCACTCTACTCTGACGGTCTAATTGCTTCTGAAGCGACCTGGACAAAAGGGATCGTTCCCACCGAATCTTTCACGTGTACGGCCAAATTCCGTTATCGCCAGGAAGATAGCGGAGTGACCGTGTACCCGATGGAAGATGGAAAGTGGAAAGTCATGTTTGATGAACCAGAACGTGCCATCACGCCAGGACAGGCAGTCGTCTTTTATGATGGAGAGGTTTGCCTTGGCGGAGCGACCATTGATGTCGTGCTCAAAGAAGATGAAGCGATCACTTATGTAGGATAAAATAAAAAAAGTCATGTCCGTATCTTTTGGACATGACTTTTTTATGAGTAATACTCTTACGTTACAAATGACCGTGAGAGAGGACGACTCTTTCTAATAGAAGTGTTAAAAGAGAATAGTGAAAGGAGAGTTTTGAAGAATGGATAAACTAAAACAAGGAATTGAACAAATGCAGAACCATAATTATGAGGAGGCGGCCAAGCTATTTACGGAGGCCATTGATGAGAATCCAAAAGAGCCTGTCGGTTATATCAATTTCGGTAATCTTCTGACACATATGAACGATCATGAAAGAGCCGAGCGTTTCTTTCATCGTGCCATTGAATTGGATGATACGGCAGCAACTGCCTATTATGGTTTAGGGAATGTATACTATGAACAGGAAAAGTACACAAAAGCCCAGGAGCAGTTCATTCAGGCGATCCAGCAAGGGTTGGATGAAGCAGATGTGCACTTTATGTTAGGGATGACGTTCATTCATCAAGAATACGTGAAGCTTGCTCTCCCTTATCTATTAAGAGCATCAGAACTCGCTCCGAAAGACGTTGATGTCCAATTCCAATATGGCTTATGTCTGGCTCAAAATGGACAGATTGATCAGGCTGAACAAGTCATGAACCATGTGCTACAATTAGAAGAACAACACAGTGATGCGCATTATAACCTTGGTGTTGTAGCTCTTCATCAGGAGAACGCCGGGAAAGCTCTGGAGCATTTTTCTAAGGCATTGGAAATCAATCCAGAGCATATGCTGGCAGCTCATGCCAAGGGGCAAGTGGAACAAGCGTTAAACGAGTAGAGGAGTTCGATGATCATGACTCAACAATCGCTCTTTCAAGAATCAAATGAGGAACGTCCGTATGTCAAAGGGGAGTTGAGTCGGATGATTTTTCACAATGAATCCGAGCACTTCTCGATCGCTTCCATTCATGTGAAAGAAACGAATGAAGCCTTCGATGAGAAGTCCCTTGTGATTAAAGGTCATTTTTCCCCTTTGGAAGAAGGCGAAACTTATCTATTTTATGGAGAATTCAAAAACCATAAAAAATTTGGGCTGCAATATGAAGTAGACATGTACAACCGTGTCCTGCCGGAAACGAAAGATGGAATCGTCCTCTACTTATCCAGTGACCTTTTCCATGGCATCGGAAAAAAAACGGCCGAACGGATCGTGGATGAGTTAGGAGAGCAGGCGATATCCAGAATATTGGAAAACCGTGAGGTGTTGGATGCTGTCCCGAAGCTGCCTAAAGAAAAAGCGGATCAGCTATATGAGGCTTTGAAAGAGCATCAAGGGTTCGAGCACGTCATGATTCATTTGTCACAATATGGATTTGGTCTTAAGCTTGCCCAAAAAATCTATGAAGCCTTTAAGGATCAGACGATGGCAATTATTGAAGAGGACCCTTACCAGCTCGTCTTCCATGTGGATGGCTTCGGTTTTCATCGAGCAGACGAAATGGCAAAGATGCAGAATCTTTCGCACGACCATCCTACAAGGATTCGGGCGGCGTGCTTGTATATGATGCAAAAGAGTATGAGCTCTGGACATGTCTATCTACCGACAGAAGAGTGTCTCGTCCAGGTTGAACAATTGTTGAATCAAGGGTCTGAGCCTGCCATTACTTTCGAGCAGCTGTCTGAGCAAATGATTCACCTTGGTGAAGAACGATTTGTGTATATCGAAGATGAACGCGTCTACCTTCCGACGCTATACTTTGCGGAAAATGGTTTTTGTAGCCATCTGGAACGTATTCAGGAAAAAGAGGTGGAGGCAGCCCATACGCAGGCGGATTTGATGAAAATCATCGGGGACTTGGAAGAAGAGGAAGCGATGAGTTATGGGGAAGATCAGTTCAACGCCATTGAAAAAGCTCTTCATTCCAAATTAATGATTTTAACTGGTGGCCCGGGGACGGGGAAAACTACAGTGATCAAAGGAATCATCCATACGTATGCAGAATTGAATGACCATTCTATCGATCCAGGTGATTATGATAGTGACAAGCCCTTTCCATTCGTCCTTGCAGCACCCACAGGAAGAGCAGCAAAAAGGATGACAGAATCCACGGGACTGCCTGCAAGCACCATTCACCGTTTATTAGGGTGGGATGGGCATGACTCCTTTGAACGCAATCAGAATAATCCGCTGGAGGGGAGTGTGTTGATCATTGACGAGTTTTCGATGGTCGATATTTGGCTTGCCAATCAGTTGTTCCGTGCCATTCCTGATGGTATGCAAGTTTTACTGGTGGGAGACGAAGACCAACTCCCTTCAGTAGGGCCTGGTCAGGTGCTTGCTGACCTCCTGGCTTCTAACACGCTTCCTTCCGTGAAGTTGACAGAAGTTTACCGTCAAAAGGAAGGTTCGAAAATCATCCAGCTCGCTCATGAAATAAAAAACGATGCATGCACCTCTGCCTCCCTAGAAAAAGACCATGATTTCAACTTTATCCCAGCAAGAGAACATCAACTAAGTGATCTCGTGACAAACATTGTTCAAAAAGCGTTGGACAAGGGGAATGACTTGAAGGATATTCAAGTGCTTGCTCCCATGTATCGAACAGATGTAGGGATCCACAAGTTGAATGAAAGCATCCAGCAGACGATTAATCCGAAACATAAACAAAAACGTGATTTGAAACATTTTGAGGTTACTTATCGAAAAGGGGATAAGGTCATCCAGTTAGTGAATCAGCCTGAAGATGGGGTTTATAATGGAGATATAGGAGAAATCGTAGCCATTTTTCGAGCGGAAGAAAACGTCGATGGTGTCGAGCAGGTAGTGATTGATTTTGAAGGAAAAGAAGTCGTCTATCCAAAAAAAGACTTGAACAGTATCATGCACGCGTATTGTACATCCATCCATAAATCTCAGGGCAGTGAGTTTTCTATTGTTATTCTGCCAATCGTACGAAGCTATCGCCGGATGCTGAGAAAGAATCTGATTTATACCGCTATCACAAGATCTAAACAGTCTCTTATTATTTGCGGTGATCGGGAAGCTTTCCTTGATGGTGTGCGCACGACCGATACGAATACGAGATACACACAGTTGAAAGAGAAACTGCAGGAAGAATCAGCTCCTGAAGTGAACACAGAAGAAGAGGAAGAACAGTTGTCACCATACGATTTTATGTAGGAGGGAACGTTTTGGCTCATTCTATCGGGATGTCTGGAAGTACCATCTTGTCTAATCGAGACCGTCTTCCAGAGCTGTTTGGTAAAGGTTTGCCTCATGTGGAAATAGGAGAGTTTGGGGACAGGGATTCCTATCTCTCCTTTTTACATCTAGCTAGAGAGAACGAGGTTAGTTTTGGTATTCATGTTCCTCACTTCAGAGAAAACAGCAAGTATGATCTTCTGGAGGAAGTGAAAATGAAACCATCTGCCGCCAGGAAGTTGTTTGTAGAAGAAGTCAGGGAAGCAGCGCGATCAGGGGCTTCCTATGTTCTTGTCCATTTTCCCTATTTCAAAGGTGAGATGGAGGCTGCGGTTGAAAAGATAGAGGAAGGACTGCAGTTTTTAAAGCACTTGCAGGATACATATGGGGTTCCAATCGTTTGTGAACCAAAACTCGGTCAAAATCAATCACCTGCAGGTATTCAGTATTTGTACGACTTCCCTATGAATCTCTGGGGAAAATATGGTCTGAGTATCTGTATTGATATGGGGGATTATAGGATTGCAGTTGAAAACAATTGGAGAAAGTATGTAGAACCGCTTCTTCCATTTACGAAAGTCGTACATATGCATAATGTCCGTTTTACGGAGAAGGGATATATTTGGACTCCGATTCATCCGGACTTTGAAAAGCAGGACACTGCTTTTGACATGGCTCCATTTTTAGAACTGCTGGCAAAGGGCAGGGACAAATATTTTATCCTCGAGCACACGCCACATACCAGCCCTTCTGAAGAACAAGTGGATGAAGGGATTGTGTGGGTGATGGAACAACTCAAGTAATGTATGAATCTCATTTTCGTGGACATACTATTTGGTAAAAAAAGGAGTATGTCCGATGAGATGTCCGAACTGCAATAATAAGAACCTAGGAAAAATTGGTAACGAACAATACTACTGTTGGAATTGCTGCCTGGAGTTAACGATTGAAGATGGGAAAATAAATATCAACCAAATTGAGGAAGATGGCAGTCTAAGCTCTTTGAATGATATTTTTTATCAGCAAGGATCTTGATGATTCATGAGTGATCGCTCCTCGAAATGGTTACGGAGATTCACCATCTTTTTTATCATCTTACTTTCTCTCTTACTGTTAGCCTGGTTGTTCCCTTATTATGACGGTGTGCTAATTGTCATGGGGAAAGTGCTGCTGCCGTTTTTGCTTGCTCTCGTTTTATCCCTTTTGCTGCATCCACTCGTGCACATGATCGAGGACCTTGGCCTGTCCCGCACAGTCAGCATACTTGTCATTTTTGTGCTGTTCTTTTCCTTGACGGCCTTTGGTTTATATAAGGGTATTCCACGTTTGCTGGATCAATTAAAGCTTTTAAATGAGCACTTGCCTTCCTTGGTTGAATCCTATCAGAATTGGACCAAGCAGCTTTATGCGCAAACAGAAAAATTGCCGGATGGTCTGCATCATGAAGTGGATGCACGCTTTGCAAGCTTTGAAGAATGGGTAAGCGGAAGAGTCTTGGCGCTGCTCGCTGGTCTTAGCGGAATCTTTAATATGATTGTTCTGCTAGCTGTTGTGCCTGTGATGACGTTTTATTTTCTCAAAGACTATAAGAGCATCGGGAAAGCTCTGGTTTTACTACTCCCTTCCAAATGGCATGAGGAATCCAAGCGGTTGGTCAGAGAATTGAATGATTCTCTTGGAGGCTATATCCGGGGGCAGCTATTGATTAGTTTATTCGTTGGTGTACTAGCTACCGCGGGGTTTTGGTTCATTGATTTACCTTACCCTTTAGTCTTAGGGTTAATTGCCGGACTTACGAATATCATCCCCTATTTTGGACCTCTTCTTGGAGCGGGTCCTGCGGTCATTGTTGCTCTTACTGTCAGTGTGAATACTCTCCTTTTCACATTAGCTGTCATCCTGGTCATTCAACTGGTCGAAGGAAACCTTCTCTCTCCATACATCATGGGGAAGAGTATCCATATCCACCCCTTGTTCATCATCCTGGCCTTACTGGTTGGCGGAGAAGTGGCAGGGATCCCTGGACTGATTTTAGCCGTTCCTGTGTTGACCTGTTTAAAAGTAGTAGCCTCTGAAATCCGTACAGGAAGGTTAAACATTGACAGATGAAGATCAGTTATCTATAATTACGCTTAGCAAAGACTATAAGGACGAAAGAACACGATGAAGGAAAAAAGTAGGCGATTTTCTCATGTTCAGAGAGGTGCGTTCCAGGCTGAAAAACGCATTGCATGAAGGTTGTTGAAAGCTATTCCAGAGTGCGGTTAATTCCCGCCGGGGTCATGCCACGTTACAGGCATTCAAGCTGATAGACTTGATTGTCTATAACCAGGGTGGTACCGCGGAAACGAAACCCCGTCCCTGCCGAATTAAAGGCAGGGGCGGGGTTTTTTTGTTCCTCTTCGTCTGGAACGGTCTCTATACTATTGAAGTAATTGAGGAGGTTATTAACAAATGAAATCATTAACATCAGCGGAAGTCCGTCAAATGTTTCTTGACTTCTTTAAAGAAAAAGGACATAGCGTAGAACCAAGTGCGTCACTTGTCCCTCACGAAGATCCTACACTTTTATGGATCAATAGTGGAGTGGCCACATTAAAAAAGTATTTTGATGGCCGTGTCATCCCTGAAAATCCTCGAATTGTAAACGCGCAGAAATCTATCCGTACGAATGATATCGAAAACGTAGGATTCACGGCGAGACACCACACTTTCTTTGAGATGCTCGGTAATTTTTCTATTGGAGATTATTTCAAGGAAGAAGCAATGGAATGGGCCTGGGAATTCCTTACGAGTGACCAGTGGATTGGGTTCGACCCGGAAAGGCTGTCTGTTACCGTCCACCCGGAAGATGATGAGGCTTACCAAATCTGGAAAGATAAAATCGGTCTGGATGAAGAGCGCATTATCCGTATTGAGGAAAATTTCTGGGATATCGGAGAAGGACCAAGTGGGCCGAATACAGAGATCTTTTATGACCGTGGAGAGAAATACGGGAATGATACAAGTGATCCGGAATTATACCCTGGCGGAGAAAATGAGCGCTATTTAGAAATCTGGAATCTTGTCTTCTCTCAATTCAATCACAACCCTGATGATACTTATACACCACTTCCTAAGAAAAACATTGATACAGGGATGGGACTTGAGCGTATCGTTTGTGTTATTCAAGAAACAGAAACGAACTTTGAGACAGATTTATTCCTTCCAATTATCAAAGCAACGGAAAAAATGGCGGATAAAAATTATGAAGACAGTTTTGATACAGATGCTTCCTTCAAAGTAATTGCAGACCATATGAGAACCGTGACTTTCGCAGTCAGTGATGGAGCCCTGCCTTCGAATGAAGGACGTGGTTACGTTCTGCGCCGCCTGCTTCGTAGAGCGGTACGCTTTGCCAAGCAGATCGGAATTGACAAACCGTTCATGTATAAGCTGGTTCCTGAAGTCTCTAAAATCATGGTTGACTTTTATCCGGAAGTGAAAGAAAAAGAAGCATTCATTCAAAACGTCATTCAGACAGAAGAAACACGTTTCCACGAAACATTGAATGATGGGTTGCAGATTCTTTCCAGCATCATCAAACAGGAAACAGAGAAGGGAAGTAACGTGTTCCCCGGAACGGAAGTCTTCCGTTTATATGATACGTATGGCTTCCCTAAAGAGTTGACGGAAGAGTATGTAGCGGAAGCTGGCTTCACTATTGATGAAGAAGGTTTCCAAAACGAGATGCAAAAGCAGCGGGAGCGCGCGCGCAGCGCCCGTCAGAAGACGGACTCTATGCAAGTTCAGGATGGTGTGCTGGGTGACGTTCATGTCGACAGTGTATTCGTAGGTTATGATACCCTTCAAGTTGAAACGGAAATTGTGGAACTGATTAAAGGGAAAGAGTTCAATGGATATGCCGAAGAGGGCGACACGGTTTATCTATTCCTATCGCAGACACCTTTCTATGCGGAGAGTGGTGGTCAAATCGCTGACCGTGGTTTCCTAAAAACGGAATCTGCTGTCGTTGAAGTCACCAATGTCCAAAAAGCGCCCAATGGTCAGCATATGCATGAAGCGGTAATTAAACAAGGTTCTATAGAAAAAGGAGCCGCAGTGAAGGCAGAAGTCGAACAAAGTGGACGTTCCTTTATTGTTAAAAACCATACAGCTACTCACCTTCTGCATCAAGCTTTAAAAGATGTGCTTGGCGAACATGTGAATCAAGCCGGTTCTCTCGTAGCTCCAGATCGCCTGCGCTTTGACTTTTCTCACTTTGGTTCTGTAACGAACGAAGAGATGGAGAAAATTGAGGCCATCGTTAATGAAAAAGTATGGCAGTCCATGCCAGTTTCCATTGAGATTAATTCTATTGAAGAAGCCAAAGCCAAGGGAGCGATGGCCTTATTCGGTGAGAAATATGGCGACACAGTCAGAGTTGTGCAGGTTGGCGATTACAGCCTTGAGCTGTGCGGGGGCTGTCATGTTATGAACACCGCCGAGATCGGCTTATTCAAGATTATTTCAGAGTCCGGAATTGGTGCTGGCACCAGAAGGATCGAGGCTGTCACAGCTAAGGATGCGTATATGTATATGAATGGCAAAGAGGCATTGCTGAAAAAAGCCGGTGAGCAGCTGAAGACGAAGCCCGATCAGGTTCCAGAACGAATAGAAGTCCTTCATAAAGAAATGAAAGACCTTCAAAAAGAAAATGAATCGCTAAGTGCGAAACTTTCGAACATGGAAGCCTCCAACATCCTGGATGAAGTGGAGGAAGTTAACGGTGTGAAGGTTCTTGCTAAGCAAGTGGATGTAAAAGATATGAATGCTCTCAGAACCATGGTTGATGATCTGAAACAGAAACTTGACTCCGGAATGATTCTTCTAGCGGCTCCGAATGGAGATAAAGTTCAATTGATTGCAGGAGTATCGAAGGATTTAGTAGAAAAAGGATACCATGCAGGTCAATTGATTAAAGAAGCAGCTACACGATGTGGAGGCGGCGGTGGAGGTCGTCCTGACATGGCCCAAGCGGGAGGTAAAGACGCTTCTAAAATTCCAGAGGCACTTGAATATGCCAAGGAATACGCAAGTCAAAACGCCTAGTTTTTCCTATCGAAGAATTAGGTATATAATAGAGTAAATACTACAAAGTGCGAGGTGACTGTAATGAGTTCAATGGATAAAACGATGAGGTTCAACTTCTCTGAAGAACCGTTTGATCAAGATGTCCGATCCGTACTTCTATCTGTTTACGGAGCATTACAAGAGAAAGGGTACAATCCGATCAACCAGATTGTCGGATATTTGCTTTCAGGCGACCCTGCATACATTCCTCGTCATCAGGATGCCAGAAACTTAATCCGCAAGATTGAGCGGGATGAGTTGATTGAAGAGCTGGTTAAATCTTACATCAAAGAGAATAAAGAGGGCATTGAATGAAAAAAATAGGATTGGATGTGGGCGAAAAAACGATTGGCATCGCCATTTCGGATGCTTTGGGCTGGACGGCCCAAGGCCTCACCACACTCCGTTGGGACGAGCAGGACTACAATACGGCTAAAGAGCCGCTAAGAGAAGTCATACGTGACCATGACGTGACGGAAGCAGTCGTAGGGTTTCCAAAGAATATGAATGGTACGGTCGGCCCAAGAGGAGAAGCGAGCCAGACTTTCGCCTCATGGCTGGAAGAAGAATTTCATCTCCAAACACATCTATGGGATGAGCGCTTAACAACAATGGCAGCTGAACGCGTGCTGCTGGATGCAGATGTCAGCAGAAAAAAACGGAAAAAAGTCATTGATAAAATGGCCGCTGTCATGATCTTGCAAAGTTACTTGGATTCGAAACAATAAGGAGGACGTTTTAATATGGCACTAGAAAAAGAAGAACGTATCATCATTCCTGATGAAAATGGGGAAGAGCATTTATTTGAAGTTTTGTTCACCTTTGATGTAGAACAAACCGGACATTCTTACATTGCAGTGGTCCCTGCTGAACAAAAGGATGGCGAAGAAGTAGAAGTCTTCGCATTCCGTTACGAAGAAAAAGGGAACGAAGAGGATGACCTTGCTCTCTTCCAAATCGAATCCGATGATGAATGGGAAATGGTTGAAGAAATGTTGAACACGTTGACAGATGAAGATTTGACGTAATGCCAAAAGCCTGTAGCGATCAGCTGCAGGCTTTTGTTATACCTTAAGATGGAACACTATATTTCTTCGATTTGACTCACGAACGCTTGTAGTAAAACCTCGGAATACGCTAGTCCTTGTAGAAAATTAAGGGAATATGTAGAAAGATTCTTTCACTTTATAGTATAATGAACCGGATGAAAGGGGGAAGTCCGTTTGTCTAATTCTGACTTTAAAAATCAATATAAAAAAAGATTGAAAAATAGAATAGAGGAAGCAAGTAAAGTGAGGAAAATCGTGTCAATCATTCTCACGGTCCTGATTCTTGCTCTTTTGATCGGCGGAGTTTCTGGCTATTTATACGTGAAGTCTGCTTTAGAGCCTGTAGAGCCAGGGAATGATAAACAAATCAATGTCGATATCCCTTTAGGATCTTCAACATCTTCGATAGCAAGTATCCTTGAAAAGAATGATATCATCAAAAACGACTTGATTTTCCGTTTTTATACAAAATTTAAGAATGAATCTGGTTTCCAAGCGGGAAATTATCAGTTCACATCTTCCATGACACTGAATGAAATTATTGAGACCTTAAAATCAGGTAAGCTGGTGAAAGAACCTGTGTACAAAGTGACTGTCCCTGAAGGGCGTAACCTGGAGCAGATCGCTGAAGTTTACGCAGAAGACTTACCATTTACTAAGGAAGAGTTCATGGAAAAAGTGAATGATGAATCTTATGTGAAAGAAAAGATGTCTGAATATCCTCAGCTATTGACAGAGGATATATTGAATGAAGAAATTCGACACCCATTAGAAGGGTATTTGTTTGCTGCGACCTATGACGTCTATGTCGAAGATCCAACCATCGATCAGGTTGTGAAGAAAATGCTGGATAAGACACAGGCTGTGGTCCTTCCTTACGTCAATCAGATGGGGAACCTTGAAGGGCTTGAGAATGTGCATGACCTCGTCACGATGGCATCTCTTCTCGAAAACGAAGCGCGTACAGAAAAAAGCCGTAAAATGATTTCCGGCGTGTTTCAAAATCGTCTGGGTAAAGATATGAAGCTTCAAACAGACCCCACCGTGCTTTATGCCCATGGCGAACATAAAGACCGTGTCCTGTATGAAGACCTTGAAATCGAATCTCCATATAATACCTATTATATAACCGGACTGCCAGTCGGGCCGATTTCAAACTTCAATGAGAACTCTCTTCAGGCAGCTGCGAAACCAGAAGAGCATGAGTTTTTCTATTTCCTTGCTGATAGCAGTGGAGAGATCCATTACGCGAGTTCACTGGAAGAACATAACCAACTGAAAGATAAGTATATTAATTAACATGTTTTTAGAAGGAATGCAAAAAGATACTCGCATTCCTTCTTTTTTTTATGTTAAAATAGTGGGGTTGTAAACCGGATGTAAAAATGAATGGAAGGGTGAAACTCGGTGAATCAAGAAGAATATTTGCAGTCATTGCTTTCAGAGCCTTCCAAAGATGTAAAGAAAATGGAATCCGAAGCAGAAAAACAGCGCGTACCAATCATGGAACCGTTAGGAATCGATTTTCTCATGCAGCTTCTCAGGATCCACCAACCAAAAAAAATCCTGGAGATTGGCACAGCTATTGGTTATTCAGCGCTTCGAATGCTGGAAGCTTGCCCAGGTAGTCATATAATAACGGTCGAACGTGATGAACAGCGATATAAAGAAGCCTTGAAGAATATTAAGGCTATGAACGCAGAGGAACAGATCCATGTCATACACGGCGATGCGCTAGAGGTAGCATCTACCATTGAAAAAGATGGTCCGTTTGATTTATTATTTATCGATGCAGCGAAGGGGAAGTATGAAGAATTTTTCCATCTGTATTCCCCGATGGTATCCGATCAAGGCGTCATTCTTTCTGATAATGTACTATTTAAAGGGTTAGTGGCTGACGATTCAGAAGCAAGCCCAAGAATGGCGAAGATCGCTGGTAAGATCCGGAGATTTAATGAATGGCTTGTCCAGCATCCTGATTATAATACAACCATTGTGCCCATCGGAGACGGGGTTGCAATTACGAAAAAGAAACATAAGCACAAATAATTAGATAAGAATGAAATGGATGAAAGGAGCACCCAGGAGCATGAGTGATAAACCAGTAGTGATTGGAGTAGCGGGAGGATCAGGATCAGGGAAAACGAGTGTCACTCGTTCGATCATCCAGCGCTTTACAGATAAGACGTTATTAATGCTAGAACAGGATTATTATTATAAAGATCAAAGTGATGTACCGTTCGAGGAGAGGTTACAAACAAACTATGATCATCCTCTAGCTTTCGATAATGACCTTCTCATTGAGCATTTGGAACAATTGCTTGAACAAAAGCCTGTAGAAAAACCGGTCTATGATTATAAGATGCATACCCGTTCAGATGAAACCATTCATGTCGAACCTAAAGAAGTAATTATCGTTGAAGGGATTCTTGTCCTGGAAGATGAACGTCTCAGAGATCTCATGGATATAAAAGTTTTTGTAGATACAGATGCAGACGTAAGAATTATCCGCAGATTAATGAGAGATATTAATGAGAGAGGCCGTTCACTTGACTCTGTCATCGAACAATATATCAACGTCGTTCGTCCTATGCACTTGCAATTCGTAGAACCGACGAAACGGTACTCGGATATTATTATCCCAGAAGGTGGACAAAACCACGTGGCCATTGATCTTATGGCAACGAAGATCCAAACGGTTCTCTACGAAAAAGGACAAACAGTGACGAAAGAAAATAGTTGAAATACTACCAAAAATCTGGCATAGTTTTCACTAGTAGTTCTAAATCATAATGTCCTCGGGTAAAGTATAGTTAATTATCTTTAATGAGCGTACAGTCGTACTGCTCATTTCCTATATTAAGGACATCATTTTTTCTTGTATTTAAAGGAGTGTATTTGGACCATGGCAGAAGAAAAAAGTTATTATATGACGGAAGAAGGTAAACAAAAGTTAGAAGAAGAATTGCATCACTTAAAAACTGAGCGACGTAAAGAAGTAGTCGAACGGATTAAAATCGCTCGTGGTTTCGGAGACCTATCTGAGAACTCAGAGTACGATGCAGCTAAAGATGAACAAGCATTTGTAGAAGCACGCATTACACAAGTGGAAAATATGATTCGAAATGCAGTCATCATTGAAAATGATAATGCGAATCCCGACACAGTGACAATGGGTAAATCTGTAACGTTCCAAGAGCTTCCGGATGGAGATGAAGAAACATACACGATTGTCGGAAGTGCAGAAGCTGACCCTTTCGAAGGCAAAATCTCAAATGACTCTCCAATGGCTCAAAGCTTAATTGGACATGTTGTAGGTGACAAGGTCAAGGTCGCGACACCAGGCGGGGAGATCGACGTAAAAATCATCACAGTCGAATAATAAAAAAGACAGGGGTTTCCCCCTGTCTTTTTTTATGCCTACATACGGCTCATCTTAAAGTATATGGCAGGATTGTGGAAGACTCAGTTTCGAGATGTTTTCGGGTTCCGTTACCTTATTGGGCGTCGGGGATGGCTGGGAAGCTACTCGCTTTCCTGTGGGGGGAGTGGCGAGCTTCCTCGGGCTACGCCCTGCGGGATCTCGCCGATCTCCTTTCTCCCACGGGAGTCTCGCAGCTTCCCAACCACCCCATCAGATGAAGGGGCTAACGAACCCCTTTCCCAAGTAGGATG
>NZ_JAYLVQ010000021.1:0-54596 GCF_035818575.1 Halobacillus sp. HZG1 | reverse complement strand
CAAATCTCTTCTATAAAGAAGAAATGTTTTGACGTACTGGTTGGTTCGTTCAGTTTTCAAAGATCAAATGTTTTGTTTGCCGCTTCAAAACAGCGACTTAATTAATATATCATGTGTAGTTGTTTTCGTCAACAACTTTTTCATGATTTATTTTGTTAAGCCGTTGCGGCTTGCCGCTCTCTTAACGCGACAAGTAATAATATACCATGGCATTTTGGATGACGCAATAGGTTTTTTAATGTTTTTTTAGTTTTCTAGATCAATAGAATATACTTTATTTTTTTCTTCCTTATTATATAGAAGAAAAAAATAAAAGCGAGCAGGTCCCTGCTCGCTTTTAATAACGTCCTTTTCGTTTCCTCATAATTTTTTTAATGATCGGATATACCACAGGTCCATATTTGAACACTCGTTTTAGTAGTCGTCCCATGTTGCACTCTCCTTATTAGTTGTTGATTTATATATTCCCTTTTCTTTTCCTGGACAAACCATATCAACCACCAACGATTTTATGATACAACGCTTTTGCTTCCTTAATATCTTTTGTACCGTGAATCAATACACGGCCATCCCGGAAAAAAACCATGCGGTATTGTGAATTTTTATAGGATAACAAAAAAGGATTCTCCTGAGTCTCTCCGTCGGGCAGTCGCTTTTTCAACTCCTCCAGATCTCTTTGCCCCTTGTTACCCGGACGTATCTGCACGGTGTCTCTCCCGCATAGAACAGCAACCTTCGTTGTGTGGTTTCCTAATAGATAAGGATAGGTTGGTTCCTCTCCACAAGAGGGACAGCCTTCCGTTCTGACACGGGCGGTTTTAATAGAAGTATAGTCGTTATTCCAAAGATCGAAGGTAACCAGTTCTTTACGTATGGAAAGAAAATCCCCTACCAGCACTTTCAAAGCTTCTGCCACCTGATGGGCAGCGACCATTTGAACCGCCGGGCTAATCACTCCAACCGTATCACATGTAGCCGCACCGAGCGGGATGCTTCTCATCAAACATGACAAACAAGGGTTCATACCGGGGATGATGGTATAGGTCATCCCGTGGCTTCCTACGCACCCCCCATAAATCCAGGGGATTTTGTGTTTTTGTGTGAAATCGTTAATGAGCATACGTGTTTCGAAATTATCCGTTCCATCGATAATCAAATTGATACCTTGTGAATAGCTTTCAAGTTCTTCTACTTGAACATCATCTACTACTGCATGAATACGGACCTCACTATTCACTTTTTCCAATCGTTCTTTAGCAGCCACCGCTTTAGGCATACGGCTTTCTGCATCTTTTTCTGTGAATAACTGCTGTCTCTGCAGGTTACTGAATTCCACATAATCCCGGTCAATAACGGTTAATTTTCCTATCCCTGCTCTTACAAGCTGCTCTGAACTGCTTGTCCCCAGCGCACCAGCCCCGATCATGAGCACGTGCGATTCTTTCAGACGGCGCTGCCCTTTTTCTCCTATTGGTTGGAAGAGCTGTTGTCTTGAGTATCGTTCTCCTGGCAAAGGGCCCACCTCCTTATTTTCTTATCGCATAACGCTTCCTCCGGATATTTTCAAAGATTCGCCGACAATATTTGTCGATGCCTCCGATAACAAATAGACAATGGACCGGGCCACTTCAGCCGGTTCACTCAACTTTCCAGAAGGAATCCCGTGTTCAGCCGCTTTCCTTTGTTCTTCATAACTTCTTCCTTCCCGTTCCCCTTTTGAACGGATGGCTTCCTGCCCCATCGCTGTATCTACATAGCCAGGACATACGGCGTTGACGCGAACTCCATGTTCTATAGCTTCATGAGCGAAAGACTGCGTGAACCCTGTAATGGCAAATTTTGAAGCACTGTAAGCAGTGCCGGAATGCGTACCTCGCAAACCTGAAAGGGAAGACAAATTGACAATACTTCCACGTCCGTTTGCTTTCATACCTTTATAGACTTCCTGTGTAAAAAGGACAGTAGAGAAATAGTTAAGCTCCATCACCTTACGTAAGTCTTCCTCTTTTAGATCTTCAAGCGGTCCTCCACCAATGACGCCAGCCGAATTAACAAGCCCTGTTACCGTACCGACCGCCTCTCTCGCTTCCCGTACTACTTTTATCCGATCTGCTTCATTGTTCAAATCAGCGGTACTTATATAAACTTTCATTTCATCATTTATCGTAGCACATTCTTTTTTTAACGTGGCAAGCTTCTCCTCGTTCCGTCCAGTAATGGTCACATGACCTCCGGAACGAACGACTTCCTTAGCCGTTTCATACCCAATCCCACCTGTCGCACCAGTAACAAGAATGTGTTCCCCTTTTAAAGCTTCGCTTGAGAAAATATTCATACTTTCGCCTCCTTAGCGAATACGATAACCCAACCTTCATATATGTAAACCATCCTGAATATAAAAAATCAGCGCTTCATGACATATCTTGTCATTGAAACGCTGATCCACGGGACAACTCGTTTAAAATAGTCGACCATGTTGATTCTTTTTTTGTTACTTCTCATAGCTACCTCCACGACTTCTAATGCTATTTCCGCTTGTTGGTCTGCTTACGGAAAGAGAATAGAACCTTTCCACTCCGTGTACGCTTTACGCCTTTACCCTTTGATTGAACTTGTGCTTCCGGGCTGTTTTTATAATCCTGATCGAACAGCTCACGGGCTTTTGAGTATAGCAGAGTCATCGTGGTGTCCTCCCTTCTTTTCTTAGTATATAATTCGATTCCCCTTGATATTATTAGTAAAACTTCGTAAACGCAAGAAAAATTTATGTTTTATACGTTTTTTTCTAACTGGATCGCTTATTTAAGGAATCATCATTGCTGAACAATATCCGCGAGGGTTGATTTTCAAACCTATTTATGTGGAAAAATGTTATTTTTTATATTTTACAACGTCGGGTAGCCCGTATGAAAGAGAAAATTTTAAATAAATGTCCATTTTTATAGAGGGCGTTTTAAAACGCATACCAGCGGAAAAACAAAAAGAGACGACCCTTAACAGGATCGTCTCCATCTATATTATTCATATACTTTTACTTCTACACTTTTACGTCCAAAGTCAAGGGCATCAGAACGATCTGCCATGAATACATCGATACGGTTACCTTGGATTGCACCGCCGATATCGCCGGCGATTGCTTTACCATAACCTTCTACATAAACTTCAGAACCTAGTGGAATCACGTTCGGATCTACGGCAATAACTTTTTGATCTGGATTTGCTCTCAAGTCAATTCCAGTTGAGGTTGTTCCGGAGCAACCTTCACAGAATGCAGTATATGCGGTAGCTTCCATGTTCAATGTTTTAACCACACCATCATCTGCTGGTTGGCTGGATGTCTGCTCTGCTTCTGCTGTTTCATTGCTTGAGCCTTGGTCAGATGTGGACTGCTCTGCAACTGCTGCTCCATCAAGAGTTAGTTTTTCTCCCGGATAGATAAGACTGGAGTTAAGATTGTTCCAAGCTTGCAGCTCTTGCACGCTTACGTTATTTGCTTGTCCAATGCTGTAAAGAGTGTCTCCGGATTGAACCGTGTGAACGCTGCTGGAAGTTTGGGATTGAGCTTCTGCGTTTTGTCCTTCGTTAATAGAAAGTACTTGATTAGGGAAAATCAGATTAGAGTTCAAACCGTTCTCTTCTTTTATATCATTCACAGATACTCCATTGTTTTGAGCAATGCCCCAAAGAGTATCTCCTTTTTCTACTTTAATTTCATCTGCACTCACTGCTGTTGCTGTTACTGCCGAAACCGATGCGACCGCCGCCAAAGAAACAATTGTTTTTTTCATCATGTTAAATTTCCTCCTTGGTAAACAGCTCTCGCTCAGCCCTCGGCTAAGCGCTGTCTCAAAATCACAATTCCTACTGTAACACGCACAGCTCATATGCCAATAACAGGAACACAACAATAACTTTTCAAACATTACATCATCTTTACTTCAGTGTAATAATCCGGTTGTAATGGATAAATGTACCTACATTAAAGCCAGATGTGTCTCATTGCGTTTATACGTACAAGCCGAATCTAAACTCACGTTCTATATTAGGGAATATTTGTATGACCTGGTACACCAGATACTGTAAGACCTGGTCATACAATTATTGGGCTGTTGCAGAATGGTTGGTATTGTAAACGTTTACATTAGCGGTTATAGTTGTACTAAATGTTACGGAGAGGTGATTGGTCCATGTTAGGAGAAGCGGCGGTCAAACATTCAAGGATAACTAAACCTTATAGCGAAAAGCATATGGACGAAACGTTTTCCCACCCGCAATACCGTGTTGATCTTAGACGTTATTCAGAGAAAGAGTACAATAAGTTCTTACGCGTAAACACGGTATCTGATTGGTCTCTATTGTCATGGAAGGATGTAGGTAAACCTTTTGAAGTCACAAATTACTCCAAAGAACGGACGGAATGGGAGAAAAAGAATGATCAAGTGATGGATCCGCACACTTCATGGACCTATTTCAACAAATCTTTTCATGAGTGGTTCATAAAAGATGTACCTCAGGAAAAAAACCAAAGCAAAAAACATTTCTTGCGAAGCCTCACTTCATTTAAGCCTGTACAAATAAAACAAGCGATTGGTGATCTTGTTCAACTGCAGTTATGGAATTATGTCCATAGAATTCAGGATGGAATTTGGGACCCTCGTGGCAAAAGGGCTCTTTTTGAAGGATTGCATGTCGAGCGCCCTCGTATTCTCTTCCTAGGAGCGGCGGAAGGTTACGAAGCCATGCAGCTTGGGGCCATGTATCCAGGAGCAGAAATAGTCATGGTCGATTATGATGAGTTTTGCAAGACCACACGGTTTGGCGAATTCCCTGAGCATTATCCTTTCTTAGGGGAAAATCCTAAAACAGGACAGTGGAAAGTCATATATAAAGATGACCTGAACATCGAATATGTCGTTAACGATATACGCAACCTTGATTTCGGTAAAGAATTCGATATCGTCCTTTCCGTAGGTCTGCTGGAACACTTTCCTGACGAATACAAGCCGGAAGTCGCTGACTGGCACCGGCGCTTTCTAAAAGAAGGCGGCTATGCGATTATGACCACTCCCCGCAACCAGTTCCGCTCCCGTCTTTACTATCATGTCATGGCCGATGTGATGAACCATACCTACCGGGAACTCATGACTGTCGAACAAATGGGACTCTATATGTATGAAGCAGGATTTGACATCCTCAGACACGGTTACATCAAAGTACACAACGGGCTCATTTGCCAACCCCGTTAATATGTAAAAATATGTATGACCTGGTACGGAAGAAAAAGGAACCGATCGATTGAAAAAAACTCAGAAATAAAACCGATAGGCGCTATCATTTTAGCTGCGTCTATCGGTTCTTGATTTGTTGGGAATAATTGTATGACCTGGTCCTGCAATTATTCCCACCCCTTTAGCGGTTATATCTCTTTCTTCTGGTCGCAGTAAGCGTGCATGGCTTTACTTAGGAATTCGGCATAACCTTCTTTCCATTTGTCGATGTTTTTGGTAAAGCGGGGATCGTTGACGTACATATCACCCAACCCTCTGAAAATATCCAAACTGCACTTGTAAAAGTAATCAGTGATGTGCTGACGTTTTCTATCAATCAAATGCTGAACATCAGGATCAGAAGGGTCACGATCCATTAACTTTACAAGCTCGCGGTCAATTTCATCTCCTTCTTGCTGAATCTTCTCCCAATCTTCCTTTGTATATTGAGATGCTTTCTGTTTGGATTGCTGGTATGCGTCCGTGTCTCCCCAACGCTCCTCCACTTCTTTCTCATATTTTTTCTGATGGGCTTCAATCTCACTCTTATCAAACGGACGGAAACGGTCTTCATTTCCCATATGATCTTCTCCTTCCAACGATTGGAGTGTCTGATCCACCGACTGGATTAACCGCTCCAACCGTTTTTTCTTTTCTCTTAAAATTTCACGGTGGCGCTGCAATGCAACAGCTTCATCAAAATAAGGATCCTCAAGAATCTCCTTAATCCTTTTCAAAGAGAAATCCATCTCTTTAAAGAATAGAATCTGCTGAAGACGCGCCAACTCTTTTTCACTATATAAACGGTAGCCTTTTTCACTTACATGGCTCGGTGATAACAAATCGATGTGATCATAATGGTGCAGTGTGCGCACACTGACCCCTGTCATCTCCGCCATTTCTTTCACTTTAAACATCTGGTGATCACCTCACATTTAACGATAAGCTATGACGTAACGTCAGAGTCAACTTCTTTTTTAAAAAATCATATGTAGGTCTTTCTATGCAGAAAGCAAAAAACACTTAGGGCGATTTTCGTCGTTTCATGTAGTTTTCCGCTTCGAAAAGGGATTTAGTCGAAGGTCGGAGAATAAGAGGAGGAATAACAATTTTAATAAGGTTGTGTTCCTATGAATATGTACTGTCAGAGCGCTTTTCATCAATTAGAAATCGTTATAGCATCCATTTCCGAAATGGTCGGTCAGTTATCCGAAAAAGATTTGACCCTAAGACCCACAGAGGGAAAGTACTCCATTGGGGAATTGCTCGAACATATTGCAGCAATCCCTGCGGCTGATGGGCACATCGCAGAAGGGGCTTCAAAAGCAGAGATGGAGCACTTCTATGAAACGGTATCAATGAAAACAAAAGATGACATCTTAGAACGTCTATTTGAAAACTTCGCTCAACTTAAAACACAATTCGAAAACTACACCGAAGAGCATCTACACACAGAAACCACGTCCTGGTGGGGAGTGACGAATACACGTTTTGAATGGCTGATCCAAACAGTCGCCCATATGTACCACCATCGCGGTCAATTGCACGCCATGTTAGTCCACACCTATAAAAAAGATCCGGAAATCCTATTGTTTGAGTAGCGGCTAATATAACTGTACCAGGTCATCCATAATATGGATGACCTGGTACACCTTTTTCTTCCATTTATAATCACAAAAAAACACCCCCTTGCTGATCATTCAGCATGGGGGTGTTTCGTCAGCCTAAGTATTTCATTTCCAGTTCATTCTCTTCCACTTCCTGACCTTCCACTCTTACATAATAACCTTTTGCCCCTGGGCGTGAGCTCACGTTTTGCACAGGTTCTGTGTTCACGAAATGGACGGCCGCTCCATCATCCAGCGCATAGCCCGGACGAATCGATCCATCTTTAATAAAGGATGTGTAGGCCGGTTTCCGCTCGTCCTCCCCATCATAATGAGGGCAGCAGCTGCCTGGGAGAAATCCAAGGCATTCAAGTGGTTCCAGCTGGTCACCGTAGGAATCTGTCACTCCTTCATCAAACCAGCAAATGGCCCCTGCACTGATACCCGCAAGGACGACTCCCTGTTCCCACGCTTCTTTCATGATTTCATCTAACCCCCATTCACGCCAAAGGACGAGTAAGTTCTTCGTCGATCCTCCACCAACGTAAATGATGTCCTGGTCGAGTACGAATTTCCGTAAATCTCTCGTGGGTGGCTTGAACAAGGACAAATGAGTTGCTTCAGCCTTCTCTTTGAACGCTTCATAGAAACGTTCGATGTAACTATCCGCATCCCCGCTTGCCGTAGGGACAAAACAGATTTTCGGTCTTTCTTTTTCCACTTGATTCAACACATAATCATCCAACAGCGGGTTTTCTGGCTCCATTGAGAAGCCCCCTCCACCCATAGCTATAATTTGTTTCATCGTTTAGCCCCCTTCTTATTCTTATTTCTTCCCAGGGAGGTTTGAATGTCCTCTTTGTAAGCATAAGAGAACAAAAGAGATACCAATATGGCTCCTCCAATCAGATTTCCGATACTGGCAGGTACAAGGTTGAAGAAGATATATTCATACCATGTGTATTTATCAGAAGCCAAGAACCCCATACTGAAATACCCCATATTCGCAGCACTGTGCTGAAAATTACCCGCTACAAAAAGGACGACAGGTAACGTTGTTCCAAGGATTTTACCTGTTAAATCCCGAGCAGAGGTCGTCAGGAATGCCGCCATTCCGATAAGCCAGTTGGCAAGCACACCGGAAATCAGAACTTGAAACCATCCTTTGACTCCATGGTCCATAAACTTCATTTTATGATCCAAATACATCTCCAGTTCAGGATAGAAGGTACTGGCGAATGAGCCGGACGATTGGATCAGTACAGCCACAAGAAAGGCTCCAATGATGTTCCCGATATAAGTAGACATCCAGAATTTATAAATATTCGTTTTCATCAAACCTGCTTTGTTAAACAAGTAGGAGGGTAAAAGAACATTGATTTCCGTAAAAAGGACGGCCCCTGACATGAAGACCATCGAATATCCTGCCGCGAATCCCAGACCGGATAAAAGGTGATAGATTCCTTTCGTTTCAACCCCGACGGCAAGAAGTATGGAAAAGACGGCTCCGAACGTCATAAAAGACCCTGCCGTCAGCGCGAGTAGAAACTGAGCAGGGAAAGGCTTGTTTAAGTGATCCCTTCCCTTTTCACCAAATTCATCTACGATTTGGGACGGAATATAAAATTGCCGACCTGGCCGATCTATTTGCTGATTTGAATCATTGTTTTCTTTTACGTCTGCTTTCTGTTGTTCTTCCTCGTTTGCCACAGTCATCCCTCCAATGATTCTCACATTCCCGATTCCCTTAAAAAATAATCTCCCCTGTCTGTATAACCTGAAGCGTTTGAGAAATGGTAAGAAAAACAAGGAAAAGAGGAATGACGATGGCTAGAGATGAATTCTGCCTCGCTTGCGATGGAGAAGGTCTGCTGATGGATGATGAAGAGTGGCGCTATACTTGTAAAGTTTGCGGTGGCAGCGGTCTGCGCCCCCAGGAAGGAAGCGTCTATGATCGCCAGAGTGCGGATGTCGATGCAATGAATCGCTACCTGGACTAACTCCATAATATCTTTGAATAATAAGATAAAAAAAGCGCTCATCCTCAGCCGAGCGCTTTTTTACGTAAATCCTGTCTCATTTCAACTAAAAGCAATTCAGCAAAATACGGATCCCATTGTGTCCCTTTTCCTTCTTCTATGATCGCTAACGCTTGTGAGACCGGCATTCCCTGCCGATAAGGCCTGTCAGATGTCATCGCGTCAAACGCATCCGCTACGGCCATCAGACGGCCAAATAAGGGAATCTCATCCCCTGCAAGTCCATCCGGATATCCCTTCCCATCATACCGCTCATGATGATGACGCACTCCTGCCAAAACAGGAGTGAGGGATTCCGGCAGCTGAACTTGCAAGAGAATTTGAGCGCCGATGACCGGGTGCTCCTTAATTTTCGCGAATTCCCCCTCGCTCAAACGCCCTTCCTTCAGCAACACATCATCACGAATTCCGATTTTCCCGATATCATGAAGCAGCGCTGACTTTTTCAACAAGTCCAATTGTCTCTCATCAAAACCAGCCCTCCGCGCGATCAAGTCCGAGTATTCAGCTACCCGCTTCGAATGACCGGCAGTATAAGGATCACGTGCGTCGAGCGTTGCAGCAAATACGGTGAAAAAGCTCTCGAGCAGGCGTTCGTTTTCTTCGTCTCTTTCTTTTATACCGGTAACCATGTGATTGAATCCTGAGACCAACTCGGCAAATTCATCGATATACAAGTTATCCATCGAATTCATCTCACCTCGCCGCACATCTAGAAAGCGTTCGCTCAAATGCTCCATCGGCTCCTGGATGCTTCTATAGAGCAAGAGGGCAGCGAGCGCCCCGATCCCCATAACCACAAGAGCGATGATAGAAGCCCAGTTCCAATACCCATTCACCCCGTCCCCTTCAGACAGGCGGACTTGAGATGCCAGTAAGAAAAGAACGACAGGGAAAACTGCAGTAAACATGGAACTCAAAAACAACTTGGTCTTAATACTGATGGATGTTTCCCTTTTATAATCCATAAGGGCGCCTCTTTCATAAATCGAAGGCAGCAACAATTGTACTGCCCGGTCTGTCATAAAGAATTCTATCAAAGCATGCATGACAGCAATTAAGACTGCCCCCATCCATGCGTAACCTATGTAATAAAGCGGAAGGTCTACAAGTCCACGTTCGATTGCCCCCCAGGCTAAAAGGGAAGCAGGAATCGAAAGCCCTAGTAAGTGTGGGCCTAGAATCCGTTTCACCGTCAACTGAGGAAATTGATGCGCCCTAAGCAACGCACTCTTCACCTGCTCGGGGGCAGGTGAACCTTTTGCGAACAGTTGCTGAATAGGGCGGACATGGCGCTTGTACATCATAATCTCGGCCGTTAACATGACCCCGACAGACACCAGCATGACAAGGATTAAATACATCATTTCTTTCATTTCAAGCTGAAGCGTGTAGAAAATAAACAAGCTTCCAACACCGCAAACAGCTACCGCCGATCCCCATATATAATTCACCAACATACGTCTTTGGAAAAAGTGGAATGGTTCCATTCATTAAGCTCCTTCAATACATTCGTTTCTTCTCTCCTTATTCATTCAACAAAAATCGACGAATTCCTACATTTTCAAGCTCTCTATTTTATGAACTTTTCGTTACAACGGTTTTTCTCTCCTCCTATATGACGGGTCTACATTTTTAATGGATGACAAACAAAAAGCGCGGCTATAGAGCCACGCTTTTTCCTATCTAATAACTGATTGCTTCGTCTGTTGCTGTCTTTTTCGGTTTCCGGACGAGCGCAACAATTCCAGCGATCAAATAGGCTACACCTCCGAACAATCCCATAAAGACCGTAGCAAACGTAAAGATAATTGCGGAAATGATCAAAATGATTCCTGCTGCTTTCGGCTTCTTATTCCCTTTAAGGAATACGGCGGCGAGAATCCCTAACCCAATCGCAATCAAAGAAGCGATCAACACAAACATCGCGAATGACCCCATCATTTCAAACATCTGCGTCATATCTGTGGAACTCATTTCCCCTTCCATCTGGACTTCCGGGGAATTCATGAAGTTTTCAATTTCTTGTTGTATTTGCGGATTATCCGCAGAGTTTAACAATATCCCACTCAACAGAACGGGAAGTCCAAAAAGAACAATTCCTATGATAGTAAGAACGATTTCTACCGTACGTTTCAATTCCTTCTCCTCCTTTTTTATGATCCAGCTACGTCACGTTTCGTAAAGAACCCCCATGATAAAACCATGAATACTACATAATATACCGCTAAAACGGCGATGGAAAACCCAAGGGAAGTCCCGGATACGAATGGTGTCCCGGCCATATATTGACTCAAATCCGTATTGGCAAACAGGATATATTTCGCCCACTCTTTGTCCATGAAGAAAAGCACAATGGAACTCCCAGCCATCATGAGGAAAATCGCCAAGCCGATCGCAAGGGATGTATTCCTGAAAACAGAAGCGATCATAAACGCGAACGTAGCCATCATAATTAATTCTACAAAACTAAATAAGTATTGTGAAACAGTAAATGAAAAGATGCCGGCATCTTTAATCTCACCCGCTTGAGTATATACATACGTCTGAGAAATGCTGCCCATTCCAAACAATAAAGATCCTACTAAAAAGGACAACAGATATAAGATAAAAAGCATACCCAAAGCATAGATGACTACGGACACATATTTTGCTAAAAGAATCTTCGCTCTTGAAATCGGGCGGATCAATAAAAGTTTAATTGTCCCCCAGCGAAACTCATTGGCTGTAATTCCTGCCGCTACAATAATTGTGAATAGACTAACCAACGCAACAAGATCCCGGTTATCTCGAACGAAATCCCACGCATTATAGGGTGTCGGTTTCAAGTCATTTTCTATCCGGTATTGGTTCATCTCCACATTCGTATAAGCCGGGTACTGAATTTCCGGGGGTTGTTCCCCTGCAGAGATCAATTGCTCATTCTGCTGCTCCAGTTCCTGTTTCCAATTGTCTCCGGTCGGTCCTTCTCCACCCGTAATCGCATCATCGATTTTGAGAAGAGTCCCTATCCCCACAATTAAAACCACCAAAAGAATAGCCATGATCCACGTCGCTTTTTGATGATAGAGCTTCATCTGTTCATTTTTAATGAGTTGAAAAAAGTTACTCAATGGATCCCTCTCCAATCAAATCCAAGAATTTATCCTCAAGCGTAGAGCGGTTGACGTTCACACTGTATATCTGGATTCCTTTTTGCACGAGATTTGCAACAACGGTTGGAATTTTTTCTTTTTTTACGGTGAAGGTCAGAAGTTCTTCCTTTCGGCTCACTTCCTTGCCTGTCATCTCTTGAAGAGCAATCATCGTTTGATCTACAGGTGTTGCTTCAATGGATACTTCTTTTTCATCTGTTTGCTGGAGAGCATCCTGAACGGTTTGAATGGAAATCAGCTCTCCATTTTTGATGATGCCGATCCGATCACACATCATCTCCATTTCTGAAAGAATGTGACTCGAGACAATGACTGCAACCCCTTCTTCTTCTGCCAGTCTTCGGATATACGCACGGATTTCCCTAATGCCCGAAGGATCCAATCCATTTGTAGGTTCGTCAAGGATGAGTACGGAAGGTTTATGTAAAAGGGCCTGAGCAATTCCAAGACGCTGACGCATCCCAAGGGAATATTTTCCTACTTTTTCCTTCATCCGCTTTTCCAATCCAACAAGTTTCACAACTTCCTTGATCCGCTCCTCTGTAACACCAGGCATCATACGGGCATAGTGAACGAGATTTTTCCACCCACTCATGAACGGGTACATTTCCGGATTCTCTACGATTCCACCAACGTGACGGATCGCTCCTTTGAAGTTGTTCTGCACACTTTCCCCCTGGATGATCACATCCCCGTCCGTCATCGTCATCAACCCGACCATCATCCGTATAGTTGTTGTTTTACCGGCTCCGTTAGGTCCCAGAAAACCAAACACTTCACCGCCGTAGATTTCAAAATCCAAGCCTTTGATAATTGTTTTATTGCCAATTGTCTTTTTAACATTCTTCAACTGCATGACAGGCTCCGACATTCTTCCCCCTCCTTTTATTCAACACATCTAATGTACGTCACAGAATCAATCTGGTTTCACAATTCATGAAAAATTTTACAATGTTCGAGTATATGGCAGGATTGTTGAAGACTCAGTTTCGAGATGTTCTTTGTGTGGATGGGGGCTGCGCGGAAAGCGAACCATTTCCCGGAGCCCCTAGAATCACACAAACATCTCGAAACTGAGTCTTCCACTAAAGGGAGCTTTAGTTGCAGAAGGGGGCGGATGCATGGATGAGCTTGGGAATCTTTGATAAAATGAAAGCATGGAATGAGGGGGATCCCTCGGAACCGGATGGAAGTATGATTAGACCGTTAGGGGGTTATACTCAGTGAAAATCGTATCCATTGAACCGACACCTAGTCCAAATTCAATGAAAATCAACTTGAACGAGACTTTGCCGGACGGCGAAACTCACAATTATAAAAAAGATGATGAACTAAATAAGGCACCTGATTTTGTCCAGCACCTTTTTGAGATTGAAGGTGTCAAAGGCCTTTACCACGTGACAGATTTCATCGCTTTAGAAAGAAATGCACGCGTCTCCTGGGAAGCGATTCTTCCTGAAGTAAGGAAGGTTTTTGGATCGGAGTCAACGGAAGAAGCACCTTCACAAAAGCAGGAAGAACCGGATGAACATTTCGGGGAAGTCCGTGTATTCGTTCAGATGTTCCGCGGCCTGCCGATGCAAGTGAAGCTTGAGGAAGGCGAAGAAGAAATACGTGTAGGGCTTCCTGAACGTTTCATGGAGGCAGCTATGAAAGCAGCTCCCGCTTCTCCGAACATGATCATGGAGCGTAAATGGGCGGAACAGAACCCGCGCTATGGTGACGTGGCTGAAATTGGGGAACAGGTAAAAGAAGAACTTTCGGCAAGTTATGACGACGAACG
Organism: Halobacillus sp. HZG1; assembly: GCF_035818575.1. Taxonomy (NCBI): domain Bacteria; kingdom Bacillati; phylum Bacillota; class Bacilli; order Caryophanales; family Bacillaceae; genus Halobacillus; species Halobacillus sp. HZG1. The sequence continues at coordinate 40,745 of NZ_JAYLVQ010000021.1, read as the reverse complement.
ACTGGAATATCTTGTTAAACAAGCGTTTGACCAAGAATCGGTTGATGTTGAACCGAAGGAAGAAAAGGCGAAAATCAGCTTGGAAACACTGGATCATGAGGATTGGAAAGTTCGCTATGCGGCTTTAGACCGAATGGATCCGACCGCAGACGATTACCGCCTGCTTGATAAAGCGCTGGATGATGAGAAGGCTTCAATCCGACGTCTGGCAACGGCGTATCTTGGAATGATTGAAGAACTCGAAACACTTCCCTATCTCTATAAGGCGCTCAATGACAAAACGGTCACCGTACGTCGCACAGCCGGGGATTGCATTTCGGATCTCGGCTTCAAAGAAGCGATGCCGAAAATGATGGAGTCTCTTTCCGATTCCAACAAACTCGTCCGCTGGCGAGCAGCGATGTACTTGTATGAGCTTGGCGATGAATCCGCCCTTCCTGCCTTGAAGGAAGCCGCTGATGATCCGGAATTCGAAGTTCGTCTGCAGATCAATATGGCCATCGAAAGAATTGAAGGCGGCGAAGAAGCTAAAGGATCCGTGTGGCATCAAATGACTCAAGCGACTAAGAAAAAACAACAATAGGAGGCTACAATTATGAACCCATATGAAGCATATATGAAAGAAATCTCCCAGCCGATGCGTGATGAATTGACGAACGCCGGTTTCACAGAATTGACGACCCCGGAGGAAGTGGACACGTTCATCAGCGAAACAAAAGGAACGTCCCTTGTAGTCATTAACTCTGTCTGTGGATGTGCTGCTGGATTGGCACGTCCTTCCGCACGCGAATCGCTCAAAAATGAAAAACGCCCGGATAACATTGTCACCGTCTTCGCCGGTCAGGACCGCGAAGCAACCTCACGTATGCGTGACTATTTGGAAGGCTACGAGCCGTCCTCCCCTTCCATGGCTCTTTTGAAAGATGGACAGGTGCTCCACTTCATCCCTCGCGAAGAGATTGAGGATTATGAAGTAGAAGAAATTGTAGAAAATCTCACGAATGCCTATAACCAATACTGTTAACAAAAAGTGCCTTTCCAATTGGAAAGGCACTTTTTCATGCAGTCTTGGTTTGATCCCCACTTTTTTCCGGCTTTATCAATACGAGAACAATTAATAAAAGAAGACCACCCAAAGCTCCGCTCGCGATATAACTAATATTCAAATATTCTTTCATAAGCAGCGACATCAACGGCGGACCTGCTGCTACCCCAATGAATCTTGAGGAGCTGTAAAAAGACGTAATCGTTCCACGCTCTTCTTTTTCAATCCCTTCTGTTATGAGCGCATCAAGAGTGGGGAGCATCCCGCCAATCGCCGTACCTAATATGCTGGTCACAACTAAAAGCAGAAACAACTTCTCATTCACATACCCCACAAAAATCACACTTGCCGATACCATAATCAATGCAATGACGAGCACCCATTTCATGACGGTGGTGTCTCCTTTGATTTTCTTTCCGGTCACAAAGGCGGATACACATAACGTGAAAAGCGGAATCGCGAGTACGAATCCTTTTTTCACCCCTTCGATGTTATGAGTCTTCTCTAAGATATCGGACATGAAGAACAGAACCGCAAACAAGATGAGCATGGCGTATGCCCCCAATAGGAAAACCGGGTACAGCCATTTCCCTTCCTGTTTGAAGATCTCTTTCGTTTTTTTCAGAAATTGCTTGAACGGCTGTGGTTTTTCCTTTTTCCCTTTAGGAACTTTAATAAAAAAGAAAACGAGAACAATGGAAATCAAACTGAAAAAGGAAATCGAAAAGAACGGCAAAAACCATAAAAACACAGCAAAAATAGAACCCAGGATCGGACTGAGTACTTTTCCGAACGTATTCGATGTTTCAATGATGCCAAGGCAAGAGCTCGCTTTTTCATCATCGTCTTTATATAAATCTCCGACGAGTGGCAGAATAATTGGAGTCGCTCCGGCTGCGCCAATCCCCTGCAGGATACGTCCAATCGTAATCCAGAGAAACGGATCTTCTAACTTCCATGAAGAAAAACCGGAGATCAGCCCACCAATAAAAGCCAGGACAAGACTCGGCAAAATTATTAATTTTCTGCCGAAACGATCGGATAAGTACCCGGCGACAGGGATAAGAATGATTGCCGCTACAGAATAGCTGGTGATGATTGTGCTTGATTGAAAAGATGTGATGCCAACCTTTTTCTCGAAAATCGGCAATACTGGAATCAGCATTGAATTTCCGAGCGTCATCACAAGGGGAATGGAAGCCATACTGACTAGACACCAACGGCTTACTTTGTTTTCCAATGCAATTCCTCCTACGTATTCATAAACGTAGGATGCCCGATTCCTATAGATTCACGAGGAGAAAAATTTGGATATACTTATGTCGCTTTTGTATAAACTTTAATGGATTCTCCAGCTATGTCATAAGCTAACCCTTCTTGTCCCCATCCATATTTTTCATAATATCCCTCGAGGTCTGTAGCTAAATGCAGAGTATCGTAACCTAACCTCCCGGCTTCTTCACTCGCATGACGGAGAAGCTGTTCCCCGATATTTTTCCCTCGATGATCAGGCTTAACATAAAGACAGGCAAACCATGGGCAAAGATCCTGGCGACTGTTCATATCATTTCTGAGCAGAGCATACGTGCCGATGATTTCTTCTTCATCCAATAGAATATAAAACAAAGGCAGTTCATCCTCATCTTTCAGTGATTGACGAATGCAGTCTTCATACAGCTTGAAGTTATTTTCACTCCCCCACTGCTCCCAAAAAACGTTAGTCGCAAGCCTGACCAAGTCCTTTCTCTCTTGCAATGAACTGATTTTCATTCCTTTATCCCCCTCGCTTCACTAAACTTATTTGTTATGAAAACAGCTATAAGCAAAGGCAGAATTAAAGTAACCGCAGGCAGAATCCTTACAAAAATTGATGGTTCCTCTACGTTATTGACCATCCATGGATCTGGATCATGAAGAACAGTTAAAACTAAACCAGTCCCCCAGGAAACAAGCCTATAGCTTAAAACCAACGTAAAAATGAAGACGATAACTTTCTTCACAGAATCACCTCTACCTTTTATACGAAGACGATCTCCTCAAGTTTCAACCTTCTTTTTAAAACAATAAGTAGATGGCAATAGTCAAGACAATCATGCCATCAATGATAACAATGACCATTGATTTCATTACCATAAAATAACACTGGATTCACTTTCCCTTAACAAAGGACGGGTATCTTTTATACGTAACTCACTTTGGAAAGGGGATTTTTTACATGTTGAAGAAATGGATGTTGGCGTTAGGTTTAGTATCTGTTTTGACCCTTGCTGCTTGTGGTGGAGAAGAAGACGGCGAAATGGAAGATGAACAAATGGAAGAGCAGGAACAAAGTGACACAGAGAGCGAAGACAGTTCAGAATAATACATGAAAAATAAAAGGCGGATCCTCTTCAGGATTCGCCTTTTTCATTTGATTCGCCATTTCGTCTTCACTTGCTGACGCGGAGAAGGGTGGGCTTCAAGTGAAGATGAGCAATTCGGGCAGATGACTGCCTGAGTAGGAATTGGCATACAGCAATAGGGGCACTCTTTTTTTGTCATCCCATGCAAAGGGTGCTGATGAGGTTTTTTCCAACGATTGATTTGGCGTACGACAAGAAAAACCGCAAACAGGATGATGATAAAACGGACGGAAGCCGTAACAAACAGACCATAATTGATGGTAGCAGCCCCCGCTTCTTTAGCAGCCGTAAGCGAAGGATAAACCGATCCATCAAGGCTCAGGAACATATTTTCAAAATTCATTTTTGTATACAAAACACCAACAGGCGGAAGTAAAATATCAGTCACTAGTGAATCAATAAATCCACTGAAAGCGGCACCTAAAACCATCCCGACACCCATATCAACGGCACTTCCACGGACGGTGAACTGTTTGAACTCATGAAACAACCCCAATTCAGGCTCCTCCCCTCACCCATCATCCTATGAGTGATAAGGACAAACTATGATTCAGAAGGAAGTCCTTCGTCCATGGGGCAAAGAACAGATGCAGGTCCTGAAATCCATTTACTTAGCCACGGTTGGTTTGTGTAGCTCATTCAAAAAGAGGGCAAGTTTCTCTACCTGTTCATTTGTCTGTTCATGACTGAAAGAGAGACGAATGAAAGACTTGGCCTCTTCAGCATCACAGCCCATCGCCAGTAATGTACCTGGAGGCCCTTGGCTGCCCGCATGGCATGCACTACCTGTTGAAAAATGAAAATCACGACGATTCCCTTCAAGCATGGCCCATTGTCCCTCTATTTCAGGCAGGAGCAGACCAATAATCGGCACGGAACTATCTGCTGTGTCTCCGACCAGCCTCCACTCTCCTGCTTCCAGAAATGTTTTTTTCAATTGCAGAATTTTCGACTCGATCCTAGATCTTTCTTTCACCATTTTTTCAGCCGCTACCGTAAATCCAGCAATGCCTGGTGTGTTAACAGTACCCGCTCTGACGCCCCCTTCATGGGTACCACCTGGAGTTTTCGGGTGGAAAGAAAGAGACGGACGAATATAAACCGCTCCTACCCCCTTCGGCCCGTATAGTTTATGGGAACTGACCGAGAGACTATCGACATAAGGAGCCACTTCCTCTAACGCCATTTTCCCAAAGGACTGGACACAATCACTATGGAAAAGAATGCCGTGCGCTCGACAAAGATCAGAAAGCTCCCGAATCGGCTGCACCGTTCCAATATCGGCATTCACATGCTGGATCGCCATGAGGACCGTATCCTTCTGGATAGCCCTTGCTACATCTTCCACTTGAACAATGCCCACTTCATTCAACGGCACCCTCGTTACCTTATAACCCTCTTCCTCGTATCTTTGAATAAGATTTCGTACAGAAGAATGCTCCGCCTCCGTGGTAATGATATGTCTCCCTTTTCCCGCTTTCAAAAGAGCATCCAACGCAAGTTCATTGCTTTCCGTGCCACCGCTTGTAAAATAAACCCCTTCCCGTTCAATCCCCAGTAGATCCGCTATTGTATTTCGGCATTGATCCAACAATGCATGAGCTTTTGTACCGGAATCATGTAAACTTTTCGTGTTGGCAAAATAATGACGAGTTGCATGCACGTATGCCTCTATCGCATCCTCATCCATAGGGCATGTTGCCGCATAATCAAAGTATCCCTCCACATTTCTCTCTCCTTTTTGATCCAAATCTCTTGTCAATAGTTTAACAGTGTGTAAATATAAGTGTAAATACACATGTAAACTTACGGAGGTTAATCTCATGATTCGGACCGCAGATATCATCATCATCGGTAGTGGCGTAGCGGCCTTACAACTCGCCCGACAACTTGCTGCGGACAAAAATGTGATTATTATCACAAAGTCCTCGCTCGGTCAGGGAAATTCTCGTTTAGCGCAAGGTGGAATTGCTGCAGCTATCGGTGACAGTGATCATCCCTTTTACCACTTCATAGATTCAGTCATTGCTGGACAATCGATGAATAATCATCAAGCGACCCTCATGATGACGGAAGAAGCTCCGCAAATCATCAGAGAACTGGAAACGGATGGATGCGCCTTTGATTATGAAGAACAAGGCACCTTGGCCCTTGGAAAAGAAGGCGCCCACACCCAGAACCGTATTATCCACGGGGGTGGAGATCAAACAGGAAAAGTCCTTATGGATTACTTGATCCAATCCCTACCCCAACATGTAGAAATTTTTGAGAATCATTATGTATTTGAGTTTTTGACAAATGAGGAAGGATGCTGTTTTGGAGTAAAAAGCAAAGATGCTTCCGGCATTCATGAATTCCACGCGCCCCACACCGTCCTTGCGACTGGAGGTTGCGGCCAATTGTATGCTTCCACATCCAACGCTTCTTCTGTCACCGGGGATGGAATGGCACTCGCCTATCAGGCAGGCGCGGAACTTGCCGACATGGAATTTATCCAGTTCCACCCTACCCTTTTATACATCCAGGAAAAACCAGTCGGCTTGATTTCGGAAGCGGTGCGCGGAGAGGGAGCGGTCCTTGTTGATAAAAATGGGACACCGATCATGGAAAACGTCCATCCTCTGAGAGATCTCGCCCCAAGGCATGTGGTTTCTCAAACGATTTATCAAAAAAGGAAAAACGGGGATGACGTCTATTTGGATATAAGCGGCATGGAAGGGTTTCAAAAAAGGTTTCCCCATATCACAAATTTGTGCCGCCAATACGGTGTGGATCTACATAGAGGACAGATTCCAGTTGCGCCCGGGTGTCATTTTTCTATGGGTGGCGTGAAAACGGATATGGTGGGAAGGTCAACGGTCAAAGGTTTATACGCTATTGGAGAAGTTGCTTGCACAGGGGTGCACGGAGCTAACCGGCTTGCAAGCAACTCCCTTCTTGAAGGACTCGTCTATGGAAAAAGACTGGCTAAACATTTGCAAAAAAACTCGGACCCTTTCCTTCAAACTAAGGAAACCACCGAAAAAAGACCCCCCTTCCCTTTCAAACTCCCATCTAAAACTGAAATCCAGGAGCGGATGATGGAAAACGTCGGCATCATGAGGGATGGACAAAAGTTGAGTAACCATCTTCAGTGGTTGGAATCGTTCGTTCGCCCTTCCGATTGGAGGACCTATGACATAAGTATGCTCACATTCGAGCAAATGACGAGAATGTTCATGCTGCAAACATGCTGGCTGATCACCTCTTCAGCTCTAGAGCGTGAGGAAAGCCGAGGCAGTCATTATCGCAGCGATTTTCCTGAAGAGCAGTTGGAATGGCAAAACAAACAAATCATCAGACAAAGAACATTAGAAATGAGGGAAGTCCATGAATCCATGGAGACGTAAACAACAGTTAGAAGCTTTTTTCACGGAGGATATCGGGGAGCATGACTACAGTACCGACTTTTTATTTCCGAAAAGTCACCATGGCAGCCTGACCTTTACATCCAAAGCAGAAGGGATATTCTGCGGAGCAGACATCATTATCGATGGCTACCAGCTGCTGGACGCTGCCATTTCAGTCGACCTCTCTATTCATGATGGAGATTGGGTGCGTCCAGGAGACACGATTGCTACCATCGATGGTCCTGTGGGAGAACTTTTAAAAGGGGAACGTGTCATCCTCAACCTCATACAAAGGATGAGTGGAATTGCCACGCTGACAAACAAGGCTGTAGAAGCTTTAAATGATAGAAACATTAGAATTTGTGACACACGGAAAACCACTCCTGGATTACGTTCTCTTGAAAAGTATGCCGTCCGGACAGGCGGCGGATCCAACCATCGTTATGGACTTTATGATGCCGTAATGCTGAAGGATAACCATATTGCATTCTTCGGTTCGGTTCGAGAAGCTATCGCCCGCGCGAAAGCAGCGGTCGGTCATACCGTCAAAATTGAAGTGGAAACAGAAACGGAAAACCAGGTCGTGGAGGCTGTCGAAGCAGGTGCCGATATCATTATGTTCGATAACCGGACGCCCGCAGAAATCAAACACCTCTCCACCCTGGTCCCTGCTTCGATCACAACGGAGGCCTCGGGAGGAATCACGCTCGAAACCTTACCTGATTACCGTGGTCTTGAGATTGACTATATTTCCCTCGGGTTATTGACCCATTCCGCCAAAGCCCTTGATATCAGCGCCCGTGTAGCTACAACAAAGGAGGAAATACGATGAACCTTTTTGAAACGATTGAACAGAATACGCTGCCTGAGCGGTACAAGACAATGGAAACGAAGGACCTGGAAAAGAGAGTCCTCCAGGTAAAGAAAGAAATGGGAGAGAAGCTTTTCTTACCTGGCCACCATTACCAAAAAGATGAAGTGATTCAATTTGCTGATGCACGTGGAGATTCTTTAAAACTTGCTCAGTTATCCGCGTCCCAACATAAAGCGGAAGCGATCGTTTTTTGCGGCGTTCATTTCATGGCTGAAACCGCAGACATTTTAACGCGTGAGGATCAGCACGTCTACCTTCCCGATATGCGTGCAGGATGTTCAATGGCAGATATGGCGAACATCCAACAGACGGAAAAGTCATGGGATCGTCTCATGGAACTTTTCGATGATACCATCCTGCCTCTGACCTATGTGAATTCAACGGCAGCCATTAAAGCTTTCGTAGGAAAAAATGGTGGAGCCACCGTCACCTCTTCAAATGCGGCGGATATGTTGAAGTGGGCGTTTTCCCAGAAAGAACGGATACTTTTCCTTCCCGATCAGCATTTAGGAAGAAACACAGCTTACGACCTCGGTATCCCGCTTGATCAAATGGCTGTCTGGGATCCGATTGTAGAAGAACTGATCTATGACGGTCCTCTAGAAGCTGTCAAAGTAATTCTATGGAAAGGACACTGCTCTGTTCATGAAAATTTCAGAGTTTCTAATGTTGAACAGGTCCGTGCCGATCATCCTAATATGAAAATCATCGTCCACCCGGAGTGCAGCCGTGAAGTTGTAGAGCTTTCTGATCTCTCAGGATCTACTAACGCCATCATCCAGGCGATTGAAAACGCTCCACCTGGAAGTGAATGGGCCATCGGAACCGAAATGAACCTCGTCAATCGCATCATCCAGGAACATCCGGAGCAGCACATCATTTCATTGAACCCGAGGATGTGCCCATGTCTCACGATGAACCGGATCGACCTTCCACATCTGGCCTGGTCCCTTGAATCGATAGCGGAAGGTCAGCCGCAGAACTTGATACGAGTCGAGTCTTCTGTTGCCTCTGAGGCACGAAAAGCATTGGACCGGATGTTGGTGCGGGCGTGAATGGAGGACGAAAGTGCCCTAACTCTCATTGAAAGTGACCCAACGCTGAGGGTAAGTGCCCTAACTTTCTCGAAAGTGACTTAACGCGCACCCAAAGTGCCCTAACTCCCACCGAAAGTGACTTAACGTTTTTTACGGGGAATACCGCAGCCCTTTCTTGCGAATATTACGTTTAAAAGGAGGGGTTGTTGAGATGAACAAAGAACGCGCAAAAGAAATCTTCAAATCTGAAGACATGATTCCGGTCATGCACGAAGACCGTGAAATTTACATCGAAGAGGTTATTGAACGTAATGAAATGGCGCGCATTCACCCGACGGATCAGCCGAACATCGTTCAAAAGGTTCCATTATATGAATTGAAAGAACAAGAATAAGCCAAAAGCCGCACTCAGAACTGAGGCGGCTTTTCTTTATTAGGTGTGTACATCCTTCCACACTTGCTTAATAATGGAAATATAAGGAACAGAAAACATAGTGGGAGGATTATATGAGGAAAATATTTTGGTTGTCGTGCTTATTCTTTTTAGCTGCTTGTTCGGAAGCTGACACAGAAGAACCCTACACGGTTGAAGATGCGAAAGAAGATGGACATGTGATTGTTGAACATCAATCAGAACAATTTGATCAAATAAAAAACGGAGCCCTGGAAGTCGAAAATGTGAAAGAAATGGCCACTTTCATTAAAAATGTGGAACAAGGAGCGGAAGACGATCTTGACGTCTCCATCTTCAGTCCAGACGGTTCCCATTACCAGAACTCCTTCTCCTACGATGGAGAGGCCATCCGTTTCGTCAACAATTATGGTGCCTATCCGTCGTCTCCTGCCGGCACATTCGATTGTGAATACGTGACTCGTCGCGGGCCAATGGTGTATGTGAGCAACTGCCAATCTGAAGAAGGGAAAGATCTCTCTACTCTGCTAAGCTTTGTGGGTACCGAAAAATCATTTAGAGAAGCTGCAAATTAAAGAAAACCCGGACCATGTGATGAAACATGATCCGGGTTTTCTCTAATTCTGAATATATTTCTCAAACACATCGTCAAAGTCTTTACGGGTATTCTCTTTGTACTTTTGTATAAACCAATCATACGCAAAAGTAGCCGCTTCACCGAACTCTTTTGAAATGTCATTTTCATGGAACCGGTTGTCATGGATAAGGTCCTGCGCCATTCCAATGCTGTCTTTTGCAAAAGCCGCCTGGCGCTGATTTTCCTCCTGAATTTGAGAGATGGACACAAGAGATTTATACAAGTCCGCAATCGCTTCTCCTTCATCCTTGGCGATGTCGATGCTCATGTATTCATCACCGATGTAAAACTTGATTTCTAAACCCAGGTCGATCGTCCCTGCCGTCTCCACAGATACATGGCGGATCGGATGCTGGTAATAGTCATAGCGTTTGATGTTCCGTTTGCTGCTTGTCGCTTTGTCACCATCGAGGTGGATAAGCGCCCGGTTCGTAAAGCAGTATTCATCACTTTTTGACTTGATCAAAAAATGGATTTTCTCCCCGTCTTCCGTCAATACAAAATCATCGGACTGTGCTTTATCAAAGTCTTCTTTTCTTATGATCTTTCCAATGTCACTCAATCCTAATGCATCACTGGCCATTTTCTTGAACATGGTTCTACCCCCTGAATGATTGTATTCGTTGTTTACTTCGATACTATGGACCTAAATCCTCTTGTTGAAAATAAAAAAGCTGGAGCACCGTATGCTCCAGCTTTTACAACTATTACTTTTGAAGCGCCAGTTTCAGCTGGTGATCACCGACTGTGTACTCTTTCATCGCTTCTTTTTCACCGACCGTCAAATCATTCACAAGAACATTTTCACGGATCAGCTGTTCATTTTGCTGGATGGCTTCTTTCACGTCTGCATCTCCATCAAGGGCGATGTCGACGCGAAGATCGATTGGAAGATCCTGCTGTTTCCGCTCATCCTGGATGACACGGATCACTTCACGTGCGAGGCCTTCAAGACGCAGCTCTTCTGTGATGTTCGTATCGAGCACAACGTGGAAGTCCTGGTTGGATCCCATAGAAAGTCCAGCATCCGCGACGCGTTCAACGTTCAACAGATCCATCGTCACTTCGACTTCCCCATCTCCTGTCGGCACAACGACTTTCTCGTCCTGGACGATTTTCGCTGCTTCTTCATCTGAAAGTTTTTCAAGGTAGCCTTTCACGACACCAACATTTTTCCCTAGAACAGGTCCTGCCGCACGGAAATTCAGCTTCACTTCATAACGGACAAGATCATCAGAAGACTGCTTCACAACCACATCCTTCACGTTGATCTCATCACGGATGATATTGCTGTATTCTTCGAGCGCTTTTCCTTGATCCTGGTTGACCGGAATGACGACAAGTTCAGATAGAGGCTGCTTCGTTTTGATGGACTCTGTATTACGGACTCCACGAGCAAGCTCAACCACTTGCAGGACAGCATCCATATCTTTTTCAAGCTGTGTGTTGACAACCGTATCGTCTACTTTCGGGAAGGCCGCCAAGTGCACACTTTCACCCGTCAAGTTTTGATAGATGTCCTCAGCAAGGAACGGTGTGTAAGGAGCCATCAGCTGACTCAGCTGAGCCAACACTTCGTGAAGCGTGTGGTAAGCCGCTTTCTTGGACTCTGTCATGCCCTCTTCCCAGAAACGGTCACGGGAACGACGGATGTACCAGTTACTCACTTCATCCACATACTTCTCAAGAGCTTTCGCAGCTTTTGTGAAGTCATAGTCGTTCAACGCTTCTTCTACGACACCCGTCACACTGTTGAGGCGGGAAAGCACCCAGCGGTCAAGCAGTGTCTTTTCGCCCTCTTCATTCTTATCGAACGTATAGCCATCGATATTGGCATACAACGTGTAGAAACCGTGCGTGTTCACGAGCGTGTCGATGACTTTCGATTTCGCTTCGATGACGACACGTTCAGAGAAACGCTTGTTGTTCCATGGTGCACTGTCAGCAAGAAGTGCCCAACGGAAAGCGTCAGCACCGAATTTCGTAACAAGATCTGTCGGGTTCAGAGCGTTCCCTTTACTCTTGGACATCTTGCGCCCTTCTTCATCAAGGATGTGACCTGTAGAAAGGACACGCTTGTATGGAGCTTTACCCGTAAACAATGTGGAAACAGCAAGCAGGCTGTAGAACCATCCACGTGTCTGGTCGATTCCTTCACAGATGACATCTGCAGGGAACTGCTTCTCGAACTGATCTTTGTTTTCAAACGGGTAGTGCTGCTGGGCAAATGGCATAGAACCAGAGTCGAACCATACGTCGATGACTTCTGGTACACGGTTCATCGTTCCATTACATTTTTCACAGGTTACCTGGACGCGGTCGACATAAGGCTTGTGAAGCTCGACATCACCAATATCGCCAATCGCTTTTTCTTGTAGATCCGCTTTGCTGTGAGGTGCGTACTGGTGGTCACAAGAATCACACATCCAGATTGGCAGTGGTGTTCCCCAGAAACGGTTACGACCGATGTTCCAGTCGACCATGTTTTCAAGGAAGTTACCGAAGCGGCCATCTTTGATGTGGTTCGGATGCCAAGTCACTTCCTGGTTGTTTTTGATGAACTGATCTTTCAGTTCTGTGGTCTTGATGAACCAGCTCTCGATTGCGTAATAAAGCAATGGAGAATCACAACGCCAGCAATGTGGGTAGCTGTGCTCGTATTTTTCTTTATGGAAAAGAAGTCCTTCATTTGCCAGGTATTTCACGATGTCGACGTCACAGTCTTTGACGAATCGGCCTTCAAATGGAGGGATATCCTCTGTGTAACGACCTTGGCCATCAACGACATTGAAGAAGGACAAGTTGTTTTCCTTCACCAGGTTGTAGTCATCTTCACCATAAGCGGGTGCGATGTGTACGACACCTGTTCCGCTTTCTGCGTTTACGAAGTCTGCTTCGACTACGAAGTGACCACGTTCAGGCTTAACGAATGGGAACGGCGGCTGGTATTCAACATCCTTGAATTCGCTCCCTTTATGCTTGGAAACGACTTCGTACTCTTCTCCGAGGTTCTTCTCAGCAAGAGCTTCCGCAACGATGTACACTTCTCCATCTTTTTTCGCCTTGATATAGTCAAGGTCCGAGTGAACAGCAAGCGTTACGTTGGCTGGCAATGTCCATGGCGTTGTCGTCCATCCCAGGAAGAATTCATTTTCAGAACCCTTCACTTTGAACTTCGCGGTTGCGGATAGGTCTTTCACATCTTCATAGCCCTGTGCCACTTCGTGGGAGCTCAATGTCGTCTGACAGCTCGGGCAGTAAGGGGTAACACGGTGACCTTTAGAAAGCAGGTTACGCTTGTGAAGGTCACTCAGGATATACCAGACACTTTCAATATAACGATCCTGTAGAGTGACATACGGATCATCCATATCGAGCCAGTAACCGATGGATTCCGTAAACTCACGCCACTCTTTTTCGTAGTTGAAGACACTTTCCTTACATTTCTCGATGAACTTCTCGACACCGTACTCTTCGATCTGCTGTTTTCCGGAGATGCCAAGCTGTTTCTCAACTTCAAGCTCTACCGGCAGACCGTGGGTATCCCAGCCGCCCTTACGGAGTACTTGATAGCCCTGCATCGTTTTGTAACGTCCGACAAAGTCCTTGATGACGCGGCCAAGCACGTGACCGGCGTGAGGAAGGCCGTTGGCTGTCGGCGGTCCTTCATAAAAAACAAATGTTTCTGCACCTTCGCGCTCGTTCATGGAGCGACGGAAGACATTTTCTTTATTCCAGTAATCTTTGACACGATTTTCGCGGTCTAAAGCCGCTTCTTTCGTATTGACACTGCGCATTTCTTCCACCTCTTACCCTTTGATTTTTTGTATAGAAAAATGATTACGAACTTCCTAGTGACGTCAGGGACAAAATAAAAAATCCGCCCCTGCTGTAAAAACAGGGACGGATTTGATTCCGCGGTACCACCCATATTCCGCACACCACGTGCACGGCTCTCGGTTCACAAAACGGATAACGGCCGCCCACCGGTTCCACTTACTCTGTATCATTTCAGCAGAACTTCTCAGAGATGATCTTCAGCTATTACCTGTCATCGCTTCACACCAGCCAGCGACTCTCTTGAGACAGAAATAAAAGCCTACTCTTCCCGTCAACGAAACTATACGTATCTTCTCCATATCCTACAATGTAATCTTTTGTATGTCAAAGCTTTCTTACCCTCATCCTCGCCCATTTTTCAAAACCTTATACGTATTCACTTTATCTTATCGCTTTCTATAAAAATTCCATATTATCGCAAATCACCCGTTTTGCTTACAATAAAAATAACGCCTGTTAAATATTGAAGATAAGCTCCCTATTCTGGAAGACTCAGTTTCGAGATGTTTGTTAGAGTGTAGGAGCTCCGGGAAACAGTTCGCTTTCCATGGGGCGGGCGGTGAGCCTCCTCAGGCTATGCCTTCCGGGGTCTCACCTGTCCCACACGTCCCATAGGAGTCTCACCGTTTCCCTCCGCCCCTTTACCTTTTAAGTGTCTCGAAACCACTTTTAGAAGGGGGAGCTTCAATGATTGAGGGAAGTGAATGATTCAAACACCTGTATTCATAAATAAGGTTCCAATTCTTCTCCCTAAACGGGCATATAGTGTGGTGTATCAAGCATTTGTATTTGCTAAACGTCAATCGGGTAGAGTTTAAATTATTTACTTCTCATAACCATACAAATGATTTTTTAGTAGTGGTTTCGAGAACCTTCCTTGGTTAAGGGGCGGAGCACAAACAACATTTAACCGGAAGCGGAATAATAGAAAGAAGGGATTACTTATGTCAGATGAAGTAAAACGTCATGTTCAGGAAGTATTTTCGAAAAACAAGCAGGCGTATGTCGACAGTACGACCCATAAAAAACAATCGGATCTCGATGCTATCGTAGAGTGGCTGAAACCCGATGATTCTCACAAAGCACTGGATATCGCTACAGGAGGAGGCCATGTCGCCAAAGCCCTGAGTAGCCATTGCGGAACGGTTTTCGCCACAGACCTCACAAAAGACATGCTGCAAAACACCGCCTATCACTTGAATTCTCAATCAAACATTGAATACGTAGTCGCTGATGCGGAGCAACTCCCTTTTCTTGACGACAGTTTTGATCTTGTCACTTGCCGTATTGCTCCTCATCACTTCCCTTCCCCCAATCGTTTTATTGAGGAGGTGGCCCGCGTCTTAAAAGACAACGGTAAATTTTTAATGATTGATAACGTGGCACCTGAAGATGATCAATTGGATGAGTTTTATAATCGATTCGAGAAAAAACGTGATTACAGCCACGTCCGCGCTCTCAAAATCAGTGATTGGGAAAAGCTTTTCCGCAACCACCGTTTGAACGTCAAACAATACCTCACGAGAAAGAAGATCATGCCTTTCCAAGACTGGGTACGACGTACATTAGACGATGAAACAGACCAAAAAGCCGTTGAAGAATTTTTTAAACAAGCACCCGCAGAAGCAAAGAGCCACTTTTCCATCACAGAAGAAAACGATCATGTGAAATCTTTCGCGATCGATGAGTATATGGTAATCGTAGAAAAACATTCCTCCTGACGAATAATCCACCATCACATTGGAAAAATAAGCGAGGTATTGAATTTGTATGTGAGGTGGAGATCAATGGATATCGTCGTAATGGCCCGGGCTTTGTTCGGAACGTCGCTTGGGTTTCACATTATTTATGCAACGATCGGTGTTGGACTTCCCGTCATGATCATCATCGCGGAAGTCCTCCACTTTATAAAAAAAGACCCGGATTATGCGTTGATGGCGAAACGATGGACGAAAGGTTTCGCTATTTTATTGGCTGTATCGATTGCTTCAGGAACCATTGTCGGCGTCATGATCTCCCTATTATTCCCAGACTTCATGGAGATCGTTGGACAAGTCATCGCGCTCCCGTTCCAAATGGAGATTTTCGCATTTCTTATTGAAGCTGTGTTCATGTCGATCTATTTATATGCGGCCGACCGTCTGCCGCCGACATTGAGACTTGTCAGCATTATATCTGTCGCACTTGGAGCAACCGCATCGGCCATCTTAATCACCGATGTCCATGCGTGGATGAACACACCGGCAGGTTTTAACATTACACCAGATGGTGAGATCACAGATGTTAATACGTGGGCCGCCTTTTTCAATCCAAGTTTCGGTGTCACCGCCATCCACGTGACTTTGTCTGCTTATATGACCGTTGCCTTTCTCGTTGCTTCTATTGCCGCGCTCCGACTCATGAGAAGCAAAATCACGAAAGCTGAGCGTGCCTACCATAAAAAAGCATTGACCATCGCTCTTTACTTCGGCGCGCTCATGTCTCTTGCAACAGCAGTCAACGGGCATGAAACAGCACAGATGCTTCATGAATACAATCCACGTAAATTGGCAGCTGCGGAGGGACTTTTCGAAACTCAACGCTACGCTCCGTTATCCGTCGGTGGTTATACTTCTCTGGAAGATCAACGAGTGAAATACGCAGTCGAAATCCCTTACGCACTCAGTTTCCTTGCTGGTGATCGTTTGGATACAGAAGTGATGGGACTCAATGAATGGCCCGAAGAATTATGGCCGCCGCTTTATGTCCACATCCTCTTCAATGTCATGGTCGGGATTGGTACGGTCCTCATTTTAATTGCGTTCCTTGCTTTGTTCTGGAAACACGTCCTGAAAAAAGAGTTTCCAAGCTGGATCCTGGCTATGCTCGTTGTCAGTGGTCCGCTCGCGATGCTTGCCATTGAAGCGGGCTGGTGCTTCAGCTGTATCGGTCGGCAGCCATGGACCATCAATGAAGTGCTGCGTACAGATGAGGCGGCAACTAAATCCAACAGCGTCGGTTTCCTTTTCTACCTTTTCATGACCCTCTATATTACTTTGCTGTTTGTCACTGGATTCGTGATGCGCTATTACTTCAAACGGAACCCGGTCCGTAAAGATTTGGATGCGCGGGAAGCGTAAGAAAACATCATCCCAGAAAGGACGTACAACCTATGGAAGCATCAACATTAGCGATTACGATTTTGTGGAGCTTGCTTTTCGTCTACTCCATCCTCGGGTCTCTCGACTTCGGCGCCGGATTCTGGGGCATGATTTATGGAAAAAATGAAGAAAAAAGTGCCTCCCAAATCGCCAACCGTTTTCTTTCTCCCACATGGGAAGTGACCAACGTCTTTCTCGTCATTTTCGTGGTATCTGTCGTCACTTTTTTCCCGTTCGCTACAACCTTGCTCAGTAATGTTCTGCTCGTCCCGGTCGGACTCGGGGTGCTGCTCTTGACGATCCGCACGACGTTCATGGTTTTTCAGCATCACGCTGATCGATACAAAGACCTGCTCCGGCTGACTTCCGGTTTTACCGGATTGATCATTCCGGCACTTCTCGTAAGTATTCTACCGATTACTTTAGGGGGGTTTGTAAGTTTTGAAAGTGGCTACCCCCGCCTGGAGTACGGAGAATTGCTCACCCACCCGACCTTGTATATGCACATCTTGTTCGGATTATCGACCGAGCTTTTCATCTCCGCCATTTTCCTGATGGACTACGCTAAAGAAGCAGAAGATTGGAACGCGTACGATACCTTCCGTAAGCATTCCCTTTGGCTTGGACCTGTCAGTATCGCGATTGCCATGTTGACGATCGGCACATTCCCTGATGAGGCTTCATGGATCGTTGATAACATCCAGGAGCACTGGGTGGCGTTCGGTTTATCTCTACTATTCTTTCTCATCGGTTATGGCTTTCTCTTCATCAGAAAAAAAGACGGCCGTCGGGGACTGGCACGCCCCGCTGTCATCATGGTTGGCTTACAATATGCCGTCGCAATTTATGCCTATGGGGCCGCACACCTGCCTTACTTGATTTATCCGGATATTACCATCACAGACGGGTTCACAAACCCTGATACGTTCTATCAGATGCTGATTGTCTATGCCGTCGGATTCGGAATTCTCATCCCAGCTTTCTACCTTTTCTGGCGCCTCTTCCTCAAAGACCGCCGCTACTTGAAACAGGAATAACTCACAACGGCACCCACCTCGTGGGGGGCCGTTTTTTGTTTATCCGCTTTTTAAAAAAGGTACATAACTACCATATTCCATGGATCCCTTAGAACTTCTTATAGAAAAGGAGCAAAGATATGCAGGAACTGACGAAGGATTATCTCGAAGAAGCTATTCAAGACAGCCGCCCCTTCGCTTCATCCGGGAGTGTCAACATGAGTCTCCCTCAATACGACGAAACCATCAAGGATTACCTTGGTGTGACCATCATCACAACAGACGGAGAGTGCTTTTCAGCCGGTAATAATGACAAATATATTCCGATGCAGAGCACTTCAAAAATTATCGGCCTTATGCTCGCTTTACAGGATTTCGGAAAAGAGCGTGTATTCCAAACAGTAGGCATGGAACCAATGGGTGATTTTTTCAATTCCATCAGCCAGCTTGAGTCTTATGATACAAGTAAACCTTTCAATCCAATGATCAACGCAGGAGCCATAGCTGTTGCTGCGTTGATTAAAGGACAAACCGTTGATAAACGATTCCATCGCTATATGGATTTCCTGCGTCAGGTAACGAATAATGAGCAGCTAGAAATGAGCAAGGAAGTATATGAGGCCGAAAAGGCGAACGGTGCACGGAACCGCTCCCTCGCTTACTTCATGGAGAGTACCGGTACGTTGGTTACGGATGTAGAAGAGGCGCTCGACCTTTATTTCCGAATGAATTCCGTCATGATGTGCTGTCACGATTTCGCCCGCGTGGGTCTGTTTTTAGCAAAAGGAGGACTGGACCTTGAAACAGGTGAAAAGCTGATCCCCTCCCACCACTTACGCACAGTGAAGGCAATCATGATGACATCAGGGATGTATAATTCATCCGGGCACTATGCAGTGGAAGCAGGTTTTCCTTGTAAAAGTGGAGTATCTGGAAGCATCATCGGTTCCTCCCCTGGACGTATGGGAATCGGCGTGGTAGGACCGGCCATTGATGAAAAAGGGAACAGTACAGCCGGAGGTGCCTTGATAAAAAAGCTCTCACAGGACCTTGAACTTAATATGTTCGGTGTCGAGAACACAGAAAGGAAGTATGAAGATGGCGTTTGATTATGATCTCGATTTTGATAATATCGACTTCCGCAAAAATCCCGAGAAGTACCGCGTCGGACGTGGCGAACAAGGGGTATTGCTCGTAGAACCATATAAAAGTGAAATCCTGGCTCACTGGCGCTTCAAGACACCGGAAATCGCCCGGGAATCATCGGATAAAATCTATCAGATGTTTCTCGACTACAAAGAAGCGGATGACTTCGTCGGCATGGATATGGCCCGGAAGTTCCTACAGATGGGCTACACACGCTCGCGGCGATACGCGAATTATAAAGGAGGGAAAAAATATGACAAAAACGGAGAAGTGAATGATCGCGACATTGACAACGAGAAAGCAGAATCCGCAAGAATTTTCGAGGAAAAATGGGTGCTGGCCCGTGAAGATGAGGATTATCTAAAGAAAAAGAAAGCCCACCAAAAGGAACACGGATAATATATTGACAATTTCGACTATTGAACGTAGGATAACATTAACCCGAGTAAACAAATCGGATTAATAAAATGGAGGGGTGTACGCGTGAAAACATACCCACTTCTGATTAACCTGCTGTTCATGGTCATCTCCTGGTCCATCGGAGTTTACTTCCTATCTGTCATTTACACTCCAACGATCATCATCCCCCTCTTCAATGACTTTATCTGGATTCGCGACTACAAAGGACTCCTCGGCTTGACGGCTATTTTTACTGTCATGACTATTCCCTTGGTGGCCATCCTTTATAAAAAACGCGGACAAATGAAGAGAAAGACAACATGGTACGGCATGAATGCCATCACTCACCTGCTCTGGATCGGTACGCTTGCTCTACAAGTCAAAACAGTTCTCTACAACTTAGGAATCTGTCATTAATTGACAGGATTCCCATCTCCTCTGTCGAACCATTGAGGTAGAGGAGGAATACATATGGATTTTCAAACCTTTTATGAAGAGTACAAACGAAGAGCAAGCCAACAAGATTTAGATTACTTGAAAAAAGTGACATCACAAGCCCTCGTTGCAAGAGAGATCCGTCATGGGGAAAGAGTGGATTACTCGTATGAAGAGTCGATGGAGGGATGGCATCAAGCCTTCGAACATTTCAAGGACCAGGATATGTACTGGATTTACACCGACCATTCCGTGACCATGCTTAATGAAAACATCCAGCTTGCCGCCTTCTGGATTTCCATCCGGTTAAACGGAGAACTCCTGCCAACATCCAACCTCTTTTTTGATACATTCGAAAAACAGGGTGACGAATGGCTGCTCGTCCGCAGCTATATCGAATCCGGCGTGCAAAACCCACCCATCTAAGCCTCCTCTTTTAGAAGGAGGCTTTTTTCTCATCCCAAAAAAGTTTTCGGAAAAATTTCTTGTCAGCATATTGTCAAAACTTTCTGAGTAGTGTAGAGTATTCAGCAATTAGAAAAAATTACAATTGAATCTCTTATCATGAGAGGCAGAGGGATTGGCCCGACGAAGCCTCAGCAACCCCTGGTTTTACCAGGAAGGTGCTAACTCCAACAAGTTGTTTTATCCAACTTGAAAGATAAGAAGAAGAACCGTACCCACAAAAGTCTTCTTCTTCAAGAAGGCTTTTTTTATTTCCCTTTTTAGATTTTATCAAGGCGTTGGATATTGAACCATTAACTAATAAAGGATGTGTTGTTATGTGTCCGCATACGGATACGAAATTCGTTCAGACCGGGAACCAGCGGGATGAACCTACGGGGGCGATTAACCCTCCTGTATATTTTTCCACCCCCTTCCGCCACCCCGGTTTAGGAGAGTCGACAGGTTTTGATTACACGCGAACCGGCAATCCTACCCGTCAAACTCTGGAGTCTTCCATCACTGATATCGAAGGTGGGGATGCAGGATTTGCGTTCAGCTCCGGGATGGCTGCGATTCAAACCGCCCTCTCCCTTTTTAAAAAAGGCGATGAAATCATCGTTTCCGAAGATTTATATGGAGGGACGTTCCGCTTATTTGAACACATGGAAGAGCGTTACGACCTTCGCTTTCATTATTGTGACAGCAGCAACCTTGAACGCATCCATACCTACATCAATGAACGAACGAAAGCCATTTATGTGGAAACACCGACAAATCCGCTGATGCATACGGCTGACATCAAGCAGATTTCAACAGTCACGAAAGCCCACAATCTTCTCCTGCTTGTTGATAACACCCTTTATACACCGGTGTTACAGCAGCCGATAGCAGAAGGGGCCGATGTCGTCATCCATAGTGCTACGAAATATTTGGCGGGTCATAATGACGTACTGGCCGGAATCCTTGTAAGTAAAGGAAAAGTCGTAAGCGAGAAGCTCGCTTTTCATCAGAATACATCTGGAGCTGTCCTCTCTCCTTTCGATTCATGGCTTGTGATGCGCGGGATGAAGACGCTCCCCCTTCGGATGCGCCAGCATGAAGCAAATGCGAAATCCGTGCTTGCCTTCCTGGAGGACCACCCGAATGTCACAGATATCTTCTACCCTGGAAAAGGCGGGATGTTATCATTCAGACTTCAATCCGAAGAATGGATCGACCCCTTTCTAAGAAACTTAAACTTGATTAGTTTTGCCGAAAGTCTCGGTGGTGTAGAGAGCTTTATCACCTACCCTGCGACCCAGACCCACGCTGATATTCCAGAAGAAACCCGGATCAGTTACGGGGTTTGTAACCGCCTGCTCCGTTTCTCTGTCGGTGTCGAACATATCGATGACTTGATTCAAGATCTTCACTATTCCCTTGCCCAATTACCAAAGGAGGAACCGATCCGATGAATGATCATTCTTTGCAAACCCGATTGTTGCACAGCGATTATAAATTCGATCCGCACAACGGAGCGGTCAGTGTCCCGATTCAGCAGGCATCTACCTTCCATCAGCAGGATTTCGACAATCCCGGAATCTATGATTACAGCCGATCCGGCAATCCGACCCGAAAAGCACTGGAAGACACCATTGCGGGACTGGAGAGTGGAAGTCACGGCTTTGCTTTCGCCTCTGGAATGGCTGCGATTTCTACGGCCTTCATGCTTTTATCGAAAGGTGACCATGTCGTCATCACACAGGATGTGTATGGGGGAACTTTTCGTATGATCCGCGATGTTCTCGTAAGATTTGGAATCGATCATACATTTGTGGATATGACGGACCTCCATGAAGTAGCAACGGCCATTCAGTCAAACACCAAACTTTTGTATATAGAAACACCTTCCAATCCCACGCTTGAAATCACAGATATTCGTGCCGTCGCAAAATTAGCAAAAGCGAATGATTGTTGGACATTCGTCGATAACACGTTCATGACTCCCGCTCTGCAGCGCCCACTTGAACTTGGTGCAGATCTTGTCCTGCATAGTGCAACGAAGTTCATCGCTGGTCACAGCGATGTGGTGGCAGGCCTTGCCGCTACCCACGATGAAGACATCGCAGAGCAGCTCGGTTTTTTGCAAAATTCATTCGGCTCCATTCTCGGCGCACACGATTGTTGGCTCGTGCTTCGCGGCTTGAAAACCTTACATTGCCGAATGACGCAATCTTCAGCATCTGCTGTAAAGATCGCAGAGAAATTAAGCGTTCACCCACTCGTAGAACACGTCTACTACCCCGGATTCCGTTTCCATCCGGGAAGCTCGACTCAAACGTACCAGGCACAAGGGTCTGGAGCAGTATTGTCCTTCAGGCTGCGTGATGAAGAAGCAGTAAGACAGTTCACAAAACATGTGGAAATCCCGGTTTATGCGGTTAGCCTCGGGGCAGTCGAATCAATTTTATCCTATCCCGCACGGATGTCTCACGCCTCCATGCCAAAAGAAGAGCGTGAAAAGCGTGGCATAACTGATGGTCTGCTTCGTTTATCCGTGGGGCTTGAGAACCCGGAAGATCTACTCAACGATTTCCATCAAGCTTTAGAAAAACTCGAACCCCAGGCATTTCTACAAACAGGAGGTTGAGCGATGGATGGAAGCGGAGCATAACGCCCTGCTCGAATGTTCTCAAGTTTAAGCAGCGGCAGGGTGCTTTTATCAGTATTCTCTTAGGAAACTTATTAGCGAATGTATAGCTTTTATTAGCAGCTTCTGGCCTTTAATTAGCGACTTTTCAGCTTTTATTAGCATCTGGTCCTTCTTCCTTCACAAAAAAACGCCGAACATCAGCATAAGCTGCGTTCGGCGTTTTCTTATTTATGCTTATAAATCACTGTACTATACACTTGCGACTTCGCTTTTGGATCCAAATGCTTGGCGGCACTGTTCACCGCTGCCATCGCTTCATTGAATCCGGAAGCGATAAGCATCGTTTTCGCTGGATAGACGGCCGCATCACCAGCGACAAATACCCCTTCCAGACTCGCACACATATCTGTCGAAACGGGGATTCTTCCTTTGTCCGTTTCCAATCCCCACTCGTCATATAAACTCTTATCGATTTGCAAGCCTTCATAGACGAGGATATGATCGACCTCAAGCACGGAACCGTCTTGAAGGATCGCTTCTTTGAGAGCTTCATCTCCTCGCAGCTCTTCAATCTTTTTATTTTTATGGATGTGAACAGAGGAATCTTCTACCTTTTCAACATCCTGTTCATAGACCGCTTTAAATTCATCCCCGCGATTCAATAGATGAACTTCTTCTGCCACCCCTTCAAGAGCGAGTGACCAGTCAATGCCGACACGGTTTTGCGAGACGACCGCAACTTTCTGCCCTCGATACTGTTCCAGGTTTTGAATGGTGTAGTGAATCTGTTTCCCGTCATAGAGATCGCTGCCTTTCACTTCAAGCGGCTGCATTTCAAACGTGCCCAGACCGGATGCGACAATCACGGTTTTTGTATGATGCGTTTGGCCGTCATCTGTCTTGAGGAGCAGATTTCCATCTTCTTTTTTACCGATAGATGTCACTTTCACCCCTGTCACAAAGGCAGGTTCAATCATTTCCGCCTGTTCCTTGACATTTGTGACGAGATCTTCCCCTGTAATACCCGGGAACCCGCCGACGTCATAGATTTTCTTCTCCGGATAGAAAAAGGAAACCTTGCCCCCGACTTGAGGCTGGTACTCGATGACTTTTGTCTTCAAATCTCTCATTCCACTATAAAAAGCAGCATATAATCCTGTGGTTCCTCCACCAATTACTGTTACATCATACATCTCTTCCATGGACGTGAACTCCTTTTTCTATTGGGTTTTCATAAGCAAATAGACAAAATATGGGGTGCTGACAATCGACACGACAATCCCTACAGGAATCTCTGCCGGGGCGATGATATTTTTCCCAATCGTATCAGCCACGACTAAAAATATCGCTCCGATCAATGCAGCGGCGGGAATCATCCGTTGATGCCCGGGGCCGACGATTCGGCGGGCGATATGCGGAGCCACAAGACCAAGGAAGGCGATTCCTCCTCCTGCAGCCACTGATAAACCGGCCAGACCGACAGCAAGAAGTAAAAACGTCCGCCGCGCTTTTTCCACTGGAATACCGAGTCCCATCGACATCGAATCCCCTAAATTCATAACGTTCAACGTTCGAGATCTATAGATGGTCCAGGCAATCATCAATAGGATGGGTGGTACAATGACAAAAACGAGATTCCAATTGCCCATCCATAAATCCCCTGCTAACCATACGAGCGCCTGATTAAAATCCTGGGGGTTCATTTTCACTTGAAAAATGATGAGTACTGCGCTGAAACCTGCATTCACACCGATTCCGACGAGAATGAGGCGTATAGGGTTAACCCCTTTTTTCCAAGCGAGCGCATACACAAGGAAAGCTGCCAGGAACGCACCAATGAGGGCAAACAATGGCAAAATGTATATACCAAAACCGGTAACCATCGCCATCGACGTTTGGAAAAAGAAAATATATAAAATGACAGCAAATCCTGCGCCTGTATTAATTCCAAGAATACCCGGGTCGGCAAGGTCGTTCTGCGTGACTCCCTGGAAGATCGCCCCGGAAACGGCCAGTCCTGCGCCCACGAATAAAGCGAGGACCATGGATGGAAGTCTGAAATTAAAGAGCACCAGCTCCTGGCGGTCGGTCCCCTGCCCGATGAATGTTTTCAGAACGTCCAGAGGAGCAATTTTAACAACGCCCATGTTCAAACTGATGAGAACCATCAAGCCTAGGAAAAGAAACAGCACGGCCATCACAAAAGATAAACGTGTCTTCCTCATAAACTCCCCCTCCCTTCACCACGAGCAAGGTAAAGGAAAAATGGGACACCAATGCATGCTGTAATGGCTCCAACCGGTGTTTCGTAAGGGGCATTGACAAGTCTCGCTCCGATATCTGACAGAACAAGCAGCAAGCTTCCGAGCACCGCAGATACAGGGATGATCAGCCGATAATCGGAACCCACAAAAAAACGCGCCACGTGAGGGATAACCAACCCGATAAACCCGACCGTTCCGGCAACAGAAACAGCTGCTCCCGTTAATAGGAAAACGACGATGACGCCGAGAGCTTTGACTAAGAATGTATTTTGACCAAGACCTTTGGAAACCTCATCCCCGAGACTCAAAATCGTCACGGATTTTGAAATCAAGGCAGCCAGGCTCAATCCTACCGCCCCCGCAACCAGCAGGATTTGGACAGACATCCAATCCGTTGCGGCTAATCCGCCGGCATACCAGAAGCTCATTTGTTTGGCTACTTGAAAGTGTAAAGAAATAGCCGAGGAAAGTGAACTCAGCATCCCGCCGATAGCGACACCAGCGAGTGCTAACTTTGCCGGTGTCAGACCTCCTCTGGAAAAGGACCCTACCGCAAATACAAGAATCACTCCGAGTCCCGCTCCAATAAACGCAGCAGTGGTCATTCCAATATTACTGACGGCAGGAAAAAAGACAATCGTCAATATTAAGGCAAACGCAGCTCCATGGGTGACCCCCATAATAGACGGCGATGCGAGTGGATTTCGCGTCAGTCCCTGCATGACCGCACCTGACACCGCTAAAAATGCTCCGACAAGGGCACCAGCTAAAGCCCGAGGCATGCGCAACTCTCGTATGACGGCATGGTTCGTAGACTCAGGGGCAAAAGAAAAAAGCGAATCCCAAACCGTACGCAGGGATATGTCCGTCACTCCGACAGAAATGGATAAAGCCATCACTACAGCTAATAGAATCATGCCACCCGTAAAAATAAAGGCCGCACGCCATACTTTTCTCGTTCTTTCATTCCACTCTTTGTTCGCTTCTCTTGTTCGTTCTTCCACTGCCAGCGACCCTCTCTACCTATGTATCTATCTTTGTTTGACACATCCGTTGATAATGATTATCATTATCTTATCATAAACTTCCGAGGAGGAACAAATAAATGTCGAAAAAAGTAACCCTTTACATAACCGGTTTACTGCTTCTCGTTTTGTTAGCAACAGGATGCAGCAGTGAAAATGAGGATTCATCCTCTACAGAAGGGGAGTCTGAAGATACAGCAGCCAGCGAAGAAAACAGCGAGGAAACAAGCGAACGTACGCTTAAACATGCGATGGGCGAAATTACTCTAAAAGAAAAGCCCGAGCGCATTCTTGCTCCTTATCTGGAAGATTCACTCGTAGCACTAGGCGAAAAGCCTGTCGCCCAGTGGTCCATCGGTGAAACCGTCCTGAATTACCTGCAGCCACAACTTGAAGGCGTACCTAAAGTCGGCTGGGATTTACCCGTTGAACAAACCATTGAGCAAAACCCTGATCTCATTATCTTCAGTGCCCCTTCTGCATTGCAGAATGGAAGCTATGAGGACTATGCCAGCATTGCCAAAACGTATGTCTTTGATGAAGAGACGGGAGCTGATTGGAGACAACAGCTGACAACGATGGGAGAAATTTTGCACAAACAGAACGAAGCAGAACAAGTGCTGTCTGATTTTGACCAAAAAGCAGAAAAAGCCTCGTCAACGATCAAAGAAAACATCGGCGATGAATCCGTCGCATTCGTCTGGACGATGGGCGAGCAGTTCTATGTTTTTGATGAAAACCGTTACGGCGCCGAAATTTTCTACAATGAAATGGGCATCGCTAAACCTGATTTCCTCCAAAGTCTCCCCGAAGAAGGCGAACAATGGAACCCTGTAGCTCTTGAAAAACTGGGCGAGTTGGATGCTGAACACGTATTCCTCATCGGAAACGAAGGCGAGCCTGGATTTGAAATTCTCGAAAACAGCTCTGTATGGCAGAACACCCCAGCTGCACAGAATGGCCAGGTATACGAAATGAACGACCCGAGTCACTGGACCATTGACGGTGTCATCGCCCATGAAATGAGCATTGATCAAATGGTAGACACATTAAGTAAATAGAATGTAAAGATTCGCGCAAACTTTATGAAGTTTGCGCGTTTTTTATTGCATAATCCTCCGTGGTATCGTACATTGATATCGGATTTCGATAGAGGGGGTGTTCAACATGCTCAGGGACTTTTTCTTAGGATCCATCAAGATCCATATTCTCTATCACGCAAGCATTGAACCCATCTATGGAGCGTTTCTTATGGAAGAGCTTGCTTCCCACGGCTATGAAATCAGCCCGGGAACCCTCTACCCTACCCTGAATCAGCTCCACAAAGACGCATTGCTTGAGAAATACGAAGAAAAAGTGGAAGGAAAGATTAGAAAATATTACGTCATTACGGATAAAGGCAGGCAAGTGCTTGCTGAAGGAAGAGAACAAGTCCGTGAACTGGCAGAAGAAATTTTAGGAAAAGATTGGAGGAATCTCGACAATGAGTAAACCAAAAGGTTCTCTTTTGGAAATATTCAAAGCATCAACAAAGCTTGGTTTGACATCTTTCGGTGGTCCGGTTGCCCACCTGGCTTACTTCAAAGATGAGTACATCGACAGAAAAAAATGGTTGGATGATAAAACATACGCAGACATCATCGCCCTATGTCAATTCCTTCCCGGCCCTGCAAGCAGTCAGGTCGGAATCGCGATTGGTATGCTCCGTGGTGGATTGCTCGGCGGCATCATCTCATGGATCGGTTTTACGGTACCATCGATTATTGTTCTCGTACTTTTTGCTCTATTATACCAATCGTTCGACCTCGCCGATGCGAACTTCATTCACAGCTTGAAGGTCGTAGCAGCTGCTGTCGTTTTGCATGCCTTGATTGGCCTTGGGAAGAAACTGACCCCTGACCGTCCGCGGATTGCCATAGCGTTAGTGTCCGCACTGATCTTACTCCTCTATCCATCCGCGTGGATGCAGTTGTTGATCATTCTCGCTGCTGGATTATTCGGTTGGAAAATGTTTTCAAGCATGGTGGAATCTAAAATTCAGCCATTCCCTGTTACATTTTCGAAAAAGGTCGGTGTCGCCTCTCTTGGCGTACTGGTCGCTCTTCTTGCCTTTTTACCGATTCTTGCAAGAAACACGGAGAGCGTGCTGATTCAACTCTTCGATACGTTCTTCCGTGTCGGTTCCCTCGTATTTGGCGGCGGCCATGTCGTCTTGCCGATGCTTGAACGTGAAGTCGTACCAACCGGATGGCTGACAGCGAATGAATTCCTTGCTGGTTATGGAATGGCACAAGCGGTTCCTGGACCATTGTTCACGTTCTCAAGTTATCTCGGGACAATGATTGAAGGTATTGCAGGAGCCCTCGTGGCAACCGCGGGTATTTTCCTGCCCTCCTTCCTGTTTTTAATGGCGGCTCTGCCATTTTTGAACGAACTCAGAAAGCGCCCGGCCTTCCAGGGTGTTCTTACAGGAGTAAACGCAAGTGTTGTCGGCATTCTTCTTGCTGCTTTTTATGACCCAGTATTGAAAAGTTCCATAATGGAAGGAGCAGACTTCGCTCTCGCTGCCATCCTTTTCGCTCTTTTACACTTCTTCAAAGTTCCTGCGTGGGCTATCGTTTTAATCGGTGTCGGCGCCGGCGCTGTTTTGAATTTATTGTAAGAAATAAGGCACGAAAGTCCTCTTTTGTGTCTTTTTCTTTGTTTTTTTATAAAAGTTACTCCACTGATGCAGGAAGTTCACTATAATAGTCGAACTTTATCAAAATATGACAACTATGGAGGTTTTTCAATGGCTGAAGAACAAACTAGATATTCTCGTCTCGCTGAAATCACCCAGCTCATCAACACCGAGCATGATTTACGCGATGTATTAGAACACGTGGTCACAGCCATATCTGAAGAAATCATGCGGTGCGATTCTGTCGGCATTTATCTCCCCCGGGAGGATGGTACCTATCAAGGCTATGTCGGAAAACCGGCCTTGATCAATGGAATGACCCTCGATATGCACATCGTGGATCCGGAGTATGATCTCCTCGCTAAAGAGGTCATCGAAACAAGAAAAACCATTTACATACCGGATACTTCGAAGGATGATCGTCCCGATCAACGGGCTATACAAGCGTTTAAAATCAATTCTCTGCTTGTCGCCCCGATTTCTTATGAAAAGGAACTCTACGGCCTGGTATTTTTGTTTGATTACGGGACACCGATGAATTTGACAGAATCGGAAATCGAATCCGTAAAGGCTTACGTCAATATGGCCGCTGTGGCTATTAGAAATGCAAACAACCTCACGCGTAAAGAGAAATTGATCAGCGAAAAACAACTCCTGCTCAATGTCACCCGTGACCTTTCCTTATGTTCATCTTTACAAGAAGCCCTGGACAAATGCTTCTATTATTTAGGAGAAGTTCTGGATAATCCAAATATCGGTGCCCACTTCATTGACCCTGTCGCAGAACACAAGCTGAAGCCTGCGAGCCTTAGTAAAGAAAGCGAGTGGACAGAAGAAGACTGGAAGGAAACCCATCAGAGTGTTCAATTCAATCATAGAGAAGATCCAGTTTTTCAAGAGGTGATTGCTAAAAAGACATCCATTCATGTTCCTGACGTTTTTCATGATAACCGGACGAACAAGGAAATCTGTGAAAAGTTCGGAATCAAAGGATTGTATATGATTCCTCTCGTTTCACTCGGGGAAGTGCTTGGTGCGATTGCCATCGTAAACCTGAAAGAATCCGGTCAAGTCTACTCTGACTCTGCCTGCCAATTGGCTGAATCCATCGTGGATACTACCGCTCCTGTTCTTTTCAACCTGCTCTATATGGAGAAACAGGAAATGATTATACAGGACCGCACATCTGAACTGATCCAAAAGAATGATGAGCTGGAAGAAGCCATATCGGAACTTACGCAGATGAGTCGCGAGAAAGATTTGATCCTTAATTCTGCGGGGGAGGGAATCTTTGGGATCAACCTGGATGGGCAGATTACTTTCGCCAATCCTTCGGCAACCGAATTGTTAGGTTATGATGATGAGAAAGAAATCATAGGTGCTCCTTATTCCTATATCTTCGATGGTCAAAAAACATTCCTGGAGCATTATGAACAAAAAACCGGACATACAGATAAAGATCTTTTTTTCTTTAAAAAGTCCGGGGATACTTTTCCCGTGGAATATGTCATCACCCCCAAGCTTGAGAACGATCGCACCACCGGTTATGTCGTCACTTTCAAAGACGTAACTTCAAGAAAACAAATGGAAGAAAAAATAAAATACCACGCCTATTATGACAGCGTAACCAATGTACCAAACCGTGTGTTGTTCCACGACCGACTCAACCAGGCGCTTCAATATGCGGAACTGACAGACAAACCGATCGCCATTCTCTTCCTCGACTTGGATCGCTTTAAGAAAATCAATGATACTTTCGGCCATAGTTTTGGAGACAAGGTCCTTTTGAATGTGGCAGAACGCCTCCAAAAAGCCGTGCCAAACGGAGCCACTGTCTCAAGACAGGGCGGGGATGAGTTCATTATTCTCCTGCCGACGATTGAACGGGAAGAAGGAGCCGTCAAATGTGCGAAAAAAATCCTCGAAGCCTTTAAGGATTCTTTTGTCATCGGGGACCATGAGATTTCCATCAAAACCAGTATCGGCATCAGTCTTTACCCAGAAAACGGGGATACAGCAGAGACGCTGATTAAGCATGCGGATGTCGCGATGTACAAAGCGAAAGACCTTGCTGGTAATCAATATCAGCTGTTCTCACCAGAAATAGAAAGCCGGACGCTTGAACAGATCCAGCTTGAGAATGACCTGTTCAAGGCCTTGCAGAAAAACGATGAATTTGAGCTGTATTACCAGCCAAAATTCGATGTACGTACAGAAAAGCTCATTGGTATGGAATCTCTGATCCGGTGGAATCATCCACAACGTGGCACCCTCCCCCCCGGCCATTTCATTCCTCTCGCAGAGGAAACGGGCCTCATTACAAACCTTGGAGAATGGGTCATCCGAGAAGCGTGCCGGCAAATGAAAAAATGGGTGTCTTATGGATATTCAGAATTGATCGTATCCGCTAATTTATCTCCTCAACAATTCAATCAACAGAACCTTGTGCTTACGGTGGCTGGGATATTAGAAGAAACCGGTCTCCCAGCTAAACACCTTGAACTTGAACTAACGGAGAATTTAATTATCCATAATACGGAGCACACATTAAGAACAATCAGCCAGCTGAAAGAACTCGGTGTCCAGATTTCCATTGATGATTTCGGTACGGGCTATTCTTCTCTTGGCTATTTAAAAGATTTTCCTGTCGATACTTTAAAAATAGACAAATCCTTTATTAACGACGTCACGACAAATCGGAACAATGCGGCGATTACAAAAACCATCATAACCCTTGCTGACAGCCTGCAGCTCAACGTGATCGCAGAAGGCGTTGAAAAAGCAGACCAGGCCGCTTTCCTCGCTGAGCACGGTTGTCATTGGATTCAGGGGTTTTATTACAGTCATCCGCTGCAAGCGGAAACATTTGAAGATCATTTTTTGAAATCATTCATACAAAGGGGATAAAGCTATGAAATCTGTTCGTGCTGTGTTAGATTACTTGGTTGCTGGAGAGGTATCTTATATTTTCGGAATACCAGCAGGATCTGTGAATGCTTTTTTTGATGAACTTTATGATACTCCCTCCATCACACCGATCGTGACCAAACATGAAGGAGCCGCGTCTTACATGGCAGCTGCTTATGCAAAATATTCAAACTCCCTCGGTGTTTGTATTGGAAGCAGCGGCCCGGGAGGAACAAACCTTGTGACAGGGGCAGCGAATGCCATGCGTGAACATCTTCCTGTGCTATTTTTGACAGGAGCCGTTCCTGTAGACACGGTCGGTCTGAACGCTTCTCAAGAATTACATGCCGATCCGCTCTACCATTCTGTTACAAAATACAGCCAGAGAGTCGACCGTGCAGAAGACCTGCTTCCCGAGATTCACAAAGCCGTGGAGATCGCTATGACAGGTGTCCCCGGCCCGGTCCACATCGCCATGCCGATTGATGTTCAATTGACAGATATTCTGGAACCAGCCATCCCAACGTTCCCTCAACGAACGCCATTGCTTCCGACAGATGAGATTGTCTTGGAAACAGCCAAAACGCTTGCATCAAGTGAAAGTGGCTTCTTATTTGTAGGGCAAGGGATCCGCGGTGCTGTGGATGATGTAATTGAGCTGGCGGAGACCTTAAACTGGCCGATTGTCACCAGCCCCCAAGCCAAAGGATTCATTCCCGATCATCACCCTTTGAAGCGAGGAATCTTCGGTTTTGCCGGACATGAAGAGGCTTCCGACCTGATCAATCATGGAAAAGAAGAAACCGTGCTTGTGCTTGGATCAAGTCTTGGGGAAACAGCCACGAACAATTGGAACCCGAATATTACAAAGAACCGGACATTTATTCAAGTAGATTATGATGCGACCGTTTTCAATAGAAAATACCCCGTCGACCAGCCGCTTCACGGAGACATTGATGTAACAGTTTCTTCTTTGATCACAGCTTTGAACGGGTTAGGTGTTAAACGGGCCCCCCTTCCTGCAATCGATCCAGCAGTTCCAGGTATAACCGAAGAGTACAACTCCCAAAACGTGTTATGGTCCTTGCAGGAGAAGCTTCCCGCCGATACTCGTTATACCATCGACATCGGTGAATTCATGGCTTACGTCGTCCACTACATGGGTGTGAAAAGTGAAGATTCCTTCGATATTAACGTCCACTTTGGAGCGATGGGAAGCGGAATCGGAAGTGCCTTGGGAGCGAAATTGGCAGACCCGGGACGTCCAACCGTAAGCATTACGGGGGATGGGTGTTTCTTCATGCACGGCATGGAACTTCTGACAGCAAAAGAATATGACATCCCTGTTTTATTTATCGTAATGAATAACTCTAGACTCGGTATGGTCCATCACGGACATACCCTTCAATACAAACGCGCCCATGAGCGCTTTGGACAGCAAGAAGTCAACATCTCCCAGATGGCCGCTTCCCTCGGTGTGCCGAATGCACGCATTGAATCAATGGAAGACCTCAATGACGAAAATCTATCAGCGATTCTAAACGCTGATGGCCCTGCCATCTTAGAGGTGGCTCTTGTCGATGATAACGTCCCTCCAATGGGGGACCGCGTGAAATTTCTATCTTCTTTCGGAAAATAAATGTGACTGATGAACGAACTTTATAGAAAAGCATTGAAACTTCATGCCACCCTCTTTATGATGAAACTATCAAAACGAAGAGGGTGCTTTTTTTATGAAAAAACCACTATTCCTTATCCTTATACTTGTGATCGGTGCCGCCCTATCCGGGTGCTCCTCTGAGTCCGAAGAGGAAGCCCATATTGAACATGTGAACGGCGACATCAGAGAAGAGACCGCCTCGGTAACGACACTTCCATCATTCATGGATGAAAAACCACAGGAAATGCACGACATCTATATGGCTGCTGCTCAAAGCAAAGAATTGCTTCAGAACATCCCTTGCTACTGCGGATGCGGGGAGAGTGTAGGACATCGGGACAACTATGACTGCTTTGTCAACAAAACCAATGAAGATGGCAGTATCATCTGGGATGATCACGGCACAAAATGCGGGGTTTGCATGGAGATTGCTGCACAATCCATCATTGATTATCAGGATGGTAAATCAATAAAAGAGATTCGCGAAAAGATCGACTCTACCTACGAAAATGGCTATGCAGAACCAACACCAACGCCTGCTCTATAATCAAAAAAGACCAGAGAACTCTCTGGTCTTTTTTGATTCCTCTATTCAATGAAAGTCTCTATTACTTCTTCTCCATGACAGCAAAGTACTGATTTTCATTGTCCGCAAAGTTGAACACCCTGCCCGTCGGCATGTGAACTATTTCCCCTACCGTCACTTTTTTATTTAATAAATCACGATGCAGCTCCTCAAAATGATTTGTGAAAAACATTAAGGAAGGTGGATCAAGGTTGAGATCCGGAGACATCCTTGCAACTACTTCTTTATCGTGGAGGACAATGGTTGTCTCCACTCCCTCCTTGGGAGCAACCTCCATCCATCTCATTCCATCCCCGTTATTTTCTTCAGAAACCACCACGAACCCTAACTTCTCTGTCCAAAATTTCACGGCTTCATCCTGGTCATGGACATACAACATAATTTGACCTACTTTACTGAGCACGTTACCCCACTCCCTAACAGTGATCCTTAACTATTCGCTAATTGGAGTGGGAATCCCTCTTACTATAAAAAACTCTAGCAACCTTGTCATTTTATAGAAAAGATTCAGCCCAGCATTTTTATGTAAAGAAGAAGAGCCTGACCGCCATGGCAATAACAGCGAGAATCAGGAACCGTTGAATCCATTTGTCTCCATGTCTGACCGCAAATTTACTGCCTAAAAAAGCACCGAGGCTCGTACCGATGGCCAATGTAATTCCATAGCCCCAATGGATTTGACCATTGACGACAAAAACCACCAAAGCAGACAGTGTATAAACAGCAACGACAAATACTTTGATGCTATTAATCTTCACTAAAGATAACCCCGTCACTAAGGTCAGCGCTGCTATAATGACAAAACCTACCCCGGCCTGGATGAATCCTCCATAGATCCCTATAAAGAAAAAGATAAGAACCAATGCAATCTTCTTCATCCGGGAGTTCTCGCCGTTTGCTGCGGACAGGTTTTTGTGAGGTTTCCATATCATGATTACTAAGACGATAACCATCACAATCGATAGGATACGATTGAATAGATCATCCGGAATATTCACAGCAATTTGTGCGCCCACGATTGAGCCGATGAGAGCGGGTACGGCTAGTAGAAAACTGAACCGTGCATCAAAGTAGCCGTCTTTACGATAAGACGCGATAGCGACAATGTTCTGTGCCATCAACGCAATTCGGTTCGTACCATTAGCTACAGCGGAAGGCAGACCGAAGAAAATGAGCATGGGCAGCGTTAAAAGCGATCCCCCACCCGCAATGACATTAATGAAACCTGCTCCGATTCCTACCCCTAAAATAGCGAGAAAAGATAGAATGGTCACATTCTCCCTCCTTTCTATTTAATCTTTTGTGCCAGCATGATCTATAAACTCTTCTATTTCATCCAATTTCGTGGTCTTCAACACAATTCCTTCTCGATCTAAAACGAGATAGGTCGGGAAACGAACAATTTCCTCCCCATGTGCTTGGATGGGGGCCTCTTTTTTCACTTGAACGTCCACCTGTGTAAGATCAATTGCTTCATTCGCCTGCATTTTGGCTACCAGATCATACATCCGTTCATATTCAGGATCCGCCTCTCCTTCTTTCGGAACTTCCTCCACAAAGGCCTGAAAATGAAAGTCTCCATCCCTCTCAGGTAAAGGTAATGACTGTTGACCACTTGTACATCCCGTCAATACGAACAGTAAAACAAGCACATACCAAAAGTACGTCTTCTTCATACCATCCACCTCCTTCTTACTTGTTCATCATACAAAAAAATATAACATTCCGGGGCAAAAAAAGCAGAACCCCGGTTTTCGGGGTTCTGCTTATCATACTACGCTGTAGAATAATGATCCATCTCTTCGCCAAGCTTCCCTTTCATGGCCAGTCTCGCCCGGTGAAGACGTGACTTAACGGCCGCCTGTGTGATCTGAAGCGTTTGGGCGATTTCCTTT
The DNA here is from genome assembly GCF_035818575.1 of Halobacillus sp. HZG1. Lineage (NCBI taxonomy): Bacteria > Bacillati > Bacillota > Bacilli > Caryophanales > Bacillaceae > Halobacillus > Halobacillus sp. HZG1. The sequence goes on along the minus strand of NZ_JAYLVQ010000021.1, from coordinate 4,877 downwards.
TCCTGCAATTGTTTATCGTAACTCAATTGGAACACCGCGCGAAGCTTAGGGGATAACCTGCTGATCCGCTTCTTGATGTCTTCTTCCAGATGACGGCATTCACATATATGTTCAACATCAGAAACAGCATTTTCATAGACAGGTTGGGGCATCGGCATCTCCTCGATCGGCATAATGACCGCCTTCTTCTCTTTGCGCAGAAGGTCAATGGCTTTTCGGTGGGCGATCGTGGAGAGCCAAGCCCCCACCTTTCCTTCTTCACGGACTTCATCGAGTTTATCGTAGGCTTTTATAAAGGTTTCTTGAAGGATATCTTCAGCTGAACAAGGGTTCTTCGTCACTTTTAAAGCTGTGTAATAAACACGATGATAATACTGTTCATACATCTCACAAAAGTCCATCTTCCTGTATCTCTCCCTTTATTCCAAGTGTTCCTTTATAAAGCCCGGAGCGTCTCCTTCATCGAAACTTAAAACTTCATAAGGTTCAGGATCGTTTTTATCGAAATAAAAAGCGATAAGATAAGCTCCCTCTTCTTTATTTGCTTCTCCTTCGAGAAGCGTTTCAATTTGTGCATGATTTGTAACTTCAAGAGGTTCAACATCATCCCCTCTTAATTGTTCAAACACAAATCGAGGTCTGCTATATCGATCGTCTAGACTTTGAGGCCAGCGGTAGACTTCAGCACGCTGTACGTCTTCGGCCTGGGTCATCACTTGTTCGTACATGCCCTCTTCCTTCAACCACTCCATCGTATTTTCATAGGATGGGTAAAGACGAACATAATATGGATTCTCACGTGTTCCATTCACGGTAAAGGTAACCCCTGTATCCAATCCTCTGGGTGTAACCATTTCGTCATATGAAAGTTGTTCAAGGTCCTGTTTTAACACTTCCATAAACGCAGAAATTTTCTCCGGATCGTACAAATCCTTTCCACTACGGCCTGAATAAGGGTGCATCAACAATTGATTGATCTCAGAAACATCCAATGCAAGCACAGGATATTGAATACTTTTGTATTCTTGTGTTTCATAAACAGCTTTCTTCTCATCCCTCACTTTTTCACCATCTATACGATATTGGCGATAGATCTCACTTCCGTCCTTCATTTGATAGACAAAGAAGAAGTAATCTTCCCCTTTCTTTAAAGGGTTGCTCACATCGATTAGTTTCTCATGCAGATCTATCGCAGATTGGATAGCCGCTTCAGAAGTAATGTAAGGAACTTTCCTATCGTGATCAGCAAGTTGTTGATATTCCCAATATCCACTACTGATATAGACCTTTTCCACTTCATCCTGCTCAGGGACATAAGATTCGTAATTTTGCCAGAGGAGCGGAATAGCCGCAATCAATACACCAGCTGCCACACCATAACCCAGCCAACCTGTTACGTTTTTCTTGTTGAATATTCTCCAGGTTTTTTCAAGCAGCATGGAAGCTGCGGCAAAGCCAAATGTTCCACCAATGAAATAGCCTGTGATCATCCAACTATACGTATTTTGGGCAACACTGAAATACATGCCTCCGAATAAGGCGAAGCAGAATGTGACCCCGAGTTTGAAAACAGGGTTCAGGGCGCGTACCGCTAACGCACGGCCCGCCGCTTCCAGAGGACGTTTTTTATAGAGCCATACGGAAATCAAGTAAAAGAGAACGGCCATGCCTCCATAAATGAATAAGGAAAGAGCTTCAACAGGGACACTGACCTCTTCCGGACCATAGCTCCGGTACTCCAACAAGTCTACCAGTGGTGAAAAATATTGAAGGGAACGATCTAACACCATGTCCCCGGAATACCCTTTAATATAGGAGGTCAAATGAAAAGCGATCAACACGTATAACCCCACAGGTAAAAACAGCAGAATAAAAGTCAAAACTCCTTGCACAGCGGACATCCCGGTTAAAGTCCCAACAAAAACGCCCGCTGCGAAAATTAGAAGGCTCATTGTGGTAAACAACCATAACCAATAACTCGCATTCCCAATCGTATAGTACTCTGTGACATCCGTTACTCCAGCCGTAACAACGAGAACCAAATAATTAAGTAAAATCGGCAGGATTAATAGAATAATGCCTGAGAGAACATGGTGATGAAACAGTTTCCCTCTCTTCATAGGAAAGCTGTGAGCGAAATCTGAAGCTCCTTTGACATGCAGGTAACGGAATAAAAACACCGCCATAAGCGCCGGCATCACAATTAAAAATAACGACTGAAGTTCATAAGCAAAGATTCCGCCAAATAACCCACGGTCATCTGTGATACGAGGTTCATCTCTCCCGAATTCCATAAATAACTGCATCGGTACAATAAAGAACAACCCTAAAAAGTAAACGATACTGATCCATCCAACATTACGGAAATCCTGCTTGATGATCTCTTTATTAAACGAGGATGTTTTCGAACGCATACCCTACACCTCCCATTTCATAAATGAAGATTTCTTCCAGAGTAAGTGGGAGCCTGTCATAAACAAGAGGCCGGTACTTTTGGAGGTCAGCTGAAATGTCCGTTTCATTTCCCCGGACAATCAGCAGCCAGACACTGCCCCGTTTTTCTTTATGAAGAATATCGAGATCCATGGTTTCCGGCTGAAAAGAATCATCACGGAAAGCGACCTGGATCTTATGGACATCGGCTTTCAGATCATCCAAATCACGTTCAAGGAGAATTTCCCCTTTATGCAGGATTCCGACATGATCGCAAATGTCTTCGACTTCCCTCAAGTTGTGGGAGGATATTAAAACCGTCATCTCCCGTTCCGCCACATCCTGAATGATCAAGCTGCGGACTTTCTGCCTCATGACAGCATCGAGACCGTCGAATGGTTCATCGAGGATCAGTACATCAGGCATCGATGCCATCGCCAGCCAAAACGCGACTTGCCGCTGCATCCCTTTGGAAAACTGACTGATCTTCTTTGTTTCATCCAGTTGAAAGACTTTCTTTAATTTTTCATATCGTTCTTCGTTCCAACTGTCATACATGGACCGGTAATAATCTGCCATATGACGAGTGGTGTATTGGGGCAGAAAGTAAAGACTGTCCGGGATGAAGACCATCCTTTGTTTGACGGATTCATTCTCAAAGACGTCATTCTCCAAAATATGAACCTGCCCATTATTCTGTTTGAGAATACCCGTAAGAATCCTCATTAACGTTGTTTTCCCTGCACCATTGGAACCAAGAAGACCGTAGATGGAACCTTTGTTCACTCGAAAAGAAACGTCTCTGAGAATCTTGGTTCGATCGAAAGATTTACTGACCGTATTCACTTCAATCATCCTGCTGACCTCCTTCAACTTCGCGGAGAAGAGCTGCGATCTCTTCTGAAGTCATCCCTAAATAAATCGCTTCCGCAAACAGCTTCTTCAACTCTTCTCTCACTTTTTTCAACTCCTCTTCGTTATCGACTTTTCCAGAAGGATGCACGAAGCTCCCCTTCCCTTTCAACGAGTAGATATACCCTTGCGTCTCCAACTCACGATAGGCTTTCTGAATCGTGTTCGGGTTGATCGTCAACTGTTGGGCAAGCTCCCTCACAGAAGGTAGTTTTTCGTCTTCCTTCAGAACGTCATTGATAATCAGTTGCTTCAGCTTTTCTACGAGCTGCTCGTAAATCGGCTTTCGGCTCCTGACGTCCAACTCAAACATCCAGCCACCTCCATCGGTGTGTTCTATCTGTATTAACTGTATTATTACTACTAGTACAGTAGTATATAGGAGGATCTTCCATTTGAGAAGCCCCTTTTTTTATTTTTCACCAAACCATCTTAAATTCTGGTTATAGGATCCTGACTCTTTTCATGAAGAAAACAAAGTGTGAATAGGATGAAAGGGATGACCTAAGAAAAAAGAGGGTGATGAACGTGAAGGACTATGCTGAACAAGCGAATTTTGAGCATCTGTTCTGGTTGCAGATTCTTGGAGATCATGCCCGTTTTATTCGGGATTCTTTGTACGCCTCCGAAGAGGAAACATTAAATCAAGCGCGGAATTATGTTACAGAATGGGATGACCTTTTAAAGAACGTGCGCGAAGGTAATGTCGAGGACATGGTGAGTTTTTCAAAGCAAGCAGGAGAAAAAGCACGGAAGTTTCATAAGTTTAAACTCAACCTGATCGAACGATCCCTTTTTGGAAAAGTAAAGATTCATTTGAGCCCAACTTTCCTTAATCATATGGTCAATGAAGTAGAAGAATATTTGCTTGTGCTCGGTTTCTTAGGAAAAGGGGATGTCCCTCCATTATTTCATGAGCTGCACCACCATATGTTGTGGTTGATGGATGCTTCAGGGCATGCAGGTGCCATCCATGATGAAATGGATGCTGTGGAAAAAAGGCTTAAAGATAAAAGTGATACGTTCCGGCAACATTTCGATCAGTTCTACATAAAGGCCGTGGAGATGAAAGGATATCTAAGAACCAACCAGCACTCCTTCCCTGCTCTGAAACGGTTTAACAATGAAGTGGAACTGGAAATGAAAATCTTCCGTACATTTTTAACAGAATTAGAGGAGATGGAAATGAATGAGGTCGTACTCGGCACATTCTCCCCTCTCATGGCTGATCATATGGCAAGAGAAGAATGCTACTACCTTTACAAACTTGCAGAAACCACAAATGGCGAATATCCCGCCTGTGACCCAACCAAACCCAGAGTGGAGTGAATTACCATAATCTGTATGACCTGGTACACCAGTAAATGTAAAAAAGCCGCAGGGCCATAAAATAGAGTGACCTAATAAAATGAGACTTAATAGAACACCTTCAAAGTGCTAATACTACTTACACTTGGAGGTGTTTTTCTTATGGGTAAGAAAGTTCATTATCCCGAAGAAGTAAAGAAAAAAGTTGTTCAATTAAAGTTAGA
>NZ_JAYLVQ010000020.1:0-38892 GCF_035818575.1 Halobacillus sp. HZG1 | reverse complement strand
AAGGATTAGAACCTTACTTATAAGTGCAGGGGTTCTAAAATCCGCCTATCAAAATCATAAGAGCTGCCCTTTTAGTGTAGGTTTCGAGAATCTATTCCATGGTAAAGGGGCGGAGGGAAACGGTGAGACTCCTATGGGACGTGTGGGACAGGTGAGACCCCGGAAGGCGTAGCCTGAGGAGGCTCACCGCCCGCCCCATGGAAAGCGAACCTTTTCCCGGAGCCCCTAGAATCACACAAACATCTCGAAACTGAGTCTTCAACTAAAGGGAGCTTATCTATAATTAAAGGGGATGTTTGGTACTCCATTGTAGGCAAGATGTTTTATGAATACAAAACATGATACTATAATATTATCTATTAAGAGTTAAGGAAGATTCGATATGTTTTTGATTATGTTTGTTATCGGTTTAATCACAGCCCTGGTCGGCAGTGTCGCAGGTCTTGGTGGAGGCGTTATTTTAGTTCCTGTTCTCCTATTTTTAAGTCATCATTTTGCTTCCTTCAATTGGGTAACCCCGCAGACAATTGTGGGAATATCTTTAGTTGTGATGATTTTTACAGGAATGTCTTCAGCCATTTCTTACATGAAACACCAACGAGTGGACAAAAAAATTGGACTGGTTTTTTTAAGTGGCAGTATTCCGGGAGGTATTTTAGGATCTTGGTTAAACCAATTTTTTGAAACGGATGGTTTTTCGCTTTTCTTCGGGATTGTGATGATTGCAGTTTCTTTGCTGTTTTTCATACCAAGAAGACCATCAGGTCATTCCTTGTTTAAAACAGGGATGTCCAGAGAAAAAACAGTGGATGGGAAAGTTTATAAGTACCGGATGCCTTTTTGGGTTGGGTTTTTCTTATCGTTTTGCGTAGGAATGTTATCTGGTTTATTAGGCATAGGTGGAGGATCTTTAATGGTCCCAGCCATGATTTTATTATTAAACATTCCTCCTCACATAGCGACAGCAACTTCTATGTTCATGATTTTTTTTGCAAGTATAACAAGTTCTGCGACACATGTGCTTTTAGGTCATGTGGAATGGAGTCATACGCTCTGGTTTATTCCAGGAGCTTATGTAGGTGGAACGCTTGGGGCATGGGTGAATCGACGACTTGATGGACAAGTGGTGGAAAGATTCCTGAGAGTGCTGCTCGTATTGATTGGCATTCGTTTAATTTGGCAAGGTTTAGGGTGAGGAGACTGATGATGAAGGAAAAATTATACTTTTACTATACAAGCGATCTGCACAGTCACTTTGAAAATTGGCCACAAATCGTCGGGTACTTTAATGAACAGAAGAGGAAACATGAAAAAAAGGGCGAAGAATGCTGGCTTTTTGATAATGGCGACCATGTTGATCGTTTCCATCCTATTGCAGAAGGTTTGATGGGAAAAGGCAATGTTGAACTGTTGAATGACGCTGGATATGATGTGGCAACGATCGGAAATAATGAGGGCATCACTTTAGCAAGTGAAGATCTTCATTCCTTATACGATCATGCGAATTTTCGTGTCGTTTGTGCCAATTTGGATTGTAAGAGCTCCTCTTCACCTGCCTGGTTAAAACCCTATCACATTCTGGAGTCCAAATATGGGACGAAAATCGGAGTATTAGGTTTGACCGCCCCGTTTCAAGCGTTTTACCGACAGCTGGGATGGGATGTGCTTTCTCCTTTTGAAATTTTGGATGGGATTATTGAAGAGTTGAGAAACCAAACGGATATCATAATCTTATTATCACACCTTGGGATAAATGAAGACGAAGAAATTGCGAGGCGTTATTCGGACATCGATATTATCATCGGCGGGCACACTCACCACCTTTTCAAGAACGGGGAGTATATTGAGGGCGCTTTGTTGACTGCAGCAGGTAAACACGGGACGCATCTCGGTGAAGTCTCTGTGGAATGGAACATCGACACTCGCCATCTGGAAAAGAAAGAGGCGTATGCTATACCAACGGAGCAGTTGAAAAAAGATGATGGAGTAACAAAGAAAGTGAAAGAGATTCGTTCTAAGGCCGTTCATGAACTGGGAACTCCCGTGGCATATCTCCGTGAACCGCTGCACATTGCATGGTTTCAGGACACCCCTCTTATGAACCGCTTAACTGAGCAATTACGCTTATGGACATCGGCGGATATAGCGATGTTAAATGCGGGGGTGCTTTTAGATCATTTATCTGCTGGAGAAATTACTTATGAAGATATTCATCGTATTTGTCCCCACCCGATGAATCCCTGCCTTGTGGAATTGAAAGGGGATGAGCTTCTGGAAGTGATTCGAGCGGCTCATACGAAAGAACTGACAGAAATAAGGCTGAAAGGCTTTGGGTTCAGGGGCGAAGTAATCGGGAAGATGGTTTTTGCGGGAATTGACATAGAAATAGCGATAGATGATGATGGAGGTGAACATGTAAAGCGTGTCACCTTTGAAGGGGAACCAATTGATTATGAGCGAACCTATCAATTTGCTACAGCGGACACATTTACATTTGGCCGGTTCTTTCCTGAAATCGCCTATGCTAAGTCAAAAAAATACTTTATGCCTGAACTATTGCGTGATCTTTTGTCTGAAGCACTTAAATCATAACACTGAGAGCTACCTTTATAGGTAGCTCTCTTACATAATGGATCGTTAGGAGCTTATTATGAGAGTCGTTGCTACAAATTCCCTAGTACCAGGTGCTGTTTTAGCTAAAACCATTTACAATGAAAATGGTCGAGCACTTCTCCAACAAGGTGTCGCTTTTACACCTAGGATGATTGACCGGTTAAGAAGCTTTGACATTACTTATGTATATATTGAAGATGGACGAACATCAGATATTATTGTTGACTCGCCTCTCGCTGAAAAGACACGAATGAAGGCCATCCATTCCATTAAGCAATCTTTTTCAAATATCCATCACTCTGTCGTATCTGAACACCGTTATGTTTTAGAGGAAACAGGCAACGAATTGCAAGAAGTTGTACGTTCTCTCATTAAAGAATTACGCAATAATGGAGAAGTCATTTCCTTGCTATCGGATGTTTTCACCCACGATGATTATATCTTCACCCATTCGTTGAATGTAACAATGTACGCGCTTGCTCTTGGAAAAGAGTTGCATCTCACTCCTCCTAAGATGGAGGCACTTGGACTTGGGGCGATTCTCCATGACGTGGGGAAAATGAATGTCCCAAGAGAGATACTCTTTAAACCAGGAAAATTGACGGTTGATGAATTCAGGCGTATTCAAACTCATACAGATGACGGGTTCAAAATCCTGCGCCAATCACCCAACATTCCTCTGCTAGCTGCTCATTGTGCTTACCAACATCATGAGAGGCTGGATGGGTCAGGGTATCCGCGTGGAATCAGGAGTGACGACATTCATCTGTTCGGAAAGATTCTGGGTATTGTGGATGTATTTGATGCTGTAACAAGTAATCGTGTATATCGCGAGGCTATGCTCCCTCATGAGGGCTTGGAAATCTTGTACTCCGGCTCTGGTTCTTTATTTGATCAACACATGGTAGAGGCGTTCAGACATTGTATTGCGGTCTATCCCAACGGAGTATCTGTTCAATTGGATGATGGACGTGAAGCGATCGTTGTAAAACAGAACCCATACTTATGTGATCGCCCGGTAATAAGGGAAATTAAAAGAGATGGAACAAGGGGGCGGGACATCGACTTGTCTAAAGAATTAAATATTATGATAGCGAATTGTCATTTGACCTCGGTAAGTTGATGCTTAAACCCTTCTTTTCTTTCATATAGATAGATGAGGAGGGTTGTTCTATGCCAAAAAAGAGTGCGACTACTGGTTCCACGATCGGAAAAAGGATTGTGCTTAGTCTGCTGTTTTTCGCCCTTTTCACAGCGTTAAGTCTATGGTTCATTAACCGAGGTGTGACACCAGCTCTCGTAGAAATTGCTGAAACAAAAGCTCAACAGCTGGCTAGGGATGCCATTAATGAAGCAGTCAGTAAAACGATTGCAGAAGATCTACAATTTAATGACCTTGTCAATATGGAAAAGGATAACCAAGGTAACATCGTTTATATGGGTTGGAACTCTGTCGTCGTCAACCGTGCACTGCGTGACACGACGATACGTGTTCAGAACTTTTTAAAGAGGATGGAGCTTGGCGAGCTTCCTATGGAGGACACTTCTCTGGAGCCAAATATTGACCCTGACCGTACACAGGAAGAGTTAGGGGAACAGCCAGCGACACTCATCGAACTCCCTATTGGGGTAGCGACAAACAATAGTTTACTTGCAAACCTCGGGCCGAAGGTTCCTGTTCAACTTAGAGTAATTGGAGACGTTCAATCTGAAGTCGATATCAAGATGACTGAGTACGGAATTAACGCTGCACTGTTTGAATTGACGATTCATTTTGAAGTAAATGTCCGTATTGTTATTCCGTTTTCTACAGAAACAACGGTGGTAACCAATAACATTCCCATTGATCAAGCTACCATTCTTGGTAAAGTTCCTAATTTTTATGGTGGTATGGGAGGAGAAGGAGATCCATCATTTTCCTATCCGATGGACCCCTTGCAATAAATGCTTGGAATTGTTAGAATTACTGAGAATTGAATATGCGTGACCTTATCAGATCGGTGAGGTAGAGGTGCAAACACCATCAGTAATCAATTGGAGCCAGACAAGCGACGATAATTGGTGGAAGGGGATGTTTGCCGAAGTGTCTTGTAGTTCGTCAAGCTATACGACGCTGGTGTATATCTGAACAAGAGATACACTGTCATGCATGCTTTTGGGTGCATGGGGCGCTACTGATCGAAATGGAGGATAATCAAATTGCCACTTACAAAGGCAATGGTAGGTTATTTTCTATCATTGTCTTTTTTTATTCCTCATTTTTATCCGCAGTAGCCTTCCAATCCCGTTACATCAAGATTTACGGAGGGGAACGATTATGGAAGGAACCATCTATTCTTTAATTCCAGCAGTATTAATGTTAATCCTTGTCCTATTGACAAGGAAAGTCATCCTATCTTTAGGAATTGGCATCATCGTAGGAGCATTCCTGATCACACAAATGGATATTGGCGGAGGATTGTCGTTAATCTGGTCAATTTTCGCAAACATCTTTGTCAGTGAAGGCGCACTGAATATGGGAAATATTTATTTGTTATCATTTCTATTCTTATTAGGAATTACGACCGCCTTCATGACAGCCTCTGGGGGAAGCAGGGCTTTTGGCCGCTGGGCTGTTGAGCGTATTCGTACGAGAAAAGGAGCGACACTCGTCCCTGCTGTGCTTGGCATCATCATTTTTATTGATGATTATTTCAATGCACTGGCCGTAGGACAAGTGGCGCGCCCTGTAACGGATCGATATAAAGTGTCACGGGCTAAATTGGCTTATTATATTGATTCCACGTCAGCTCCGATTACTGTCATATCACCGATTTCCAGTTGGGGAGCTTATATAATTGGAACAATTGGCAGTATTCTGGCTGCTAATGAAATTACGCAATACCAGGCTTTTGAAGCATTCGTGCTTATGATTCCTGCAAATTTATATGTGTTCGCGGCACTATTGCTCGTATTCCTGACGATTTACTTAAGATTGGATTTTGGTCCAATGAAAGTACACGAAAAGCGGGCCTTGGAAACGGGAGAATTGAACAATCCTGAAAAAGGGGATGTACCTGGTGATTTGAATGACGAATTCAAAGAGCATAACCATGGGAAGATCTCTCATCTAATCTGGCCGATTGTAGCACTCGTTGTCGGAACTGTGCTAACAATGATTATCACAGGAATGCGTAACACGGAAGGCAATGTGGACCTTCTCTCTATCTTTGCCAACACAAATGTGAACATCTCCTTGTTCACAGGTGGAGTTGTTTCTGTTCTGGTTGCTCTTGTGCTGTATATCAGTCAACCAAAGCCTAAATCAGGAACCCCTTTAGTGTTTGGTCAAGGCATGAAAGCAATGTTACCAGCGATTTACATCTTGGTTTTCGCCTGGATGATCGGTGATATCATCGGCCAGCTGCAAACCGGAGAATATTTAGCACAGCAGTTCACTCAAGCAGATATAAATCTTGCTTATCTGCCTTTGATTATTTTCTTACTGTCCGGTTTCATGGCATTATCTACAGGAACATCCTGGGGAACATTTGGCATTATGCTTCCAATTGCAGGGGAAATTGCAGCAGTATCCGATCCTACACTGATTCTTCCGGCACTGTCAGCAGTACTTGCGGGATCTGTGTTTGGTGACCACTGTTCACCGATATCCGATACGACGATTCTTTCCTCAACTGGGGCAGGATCGAACCACATCGCTCATGTACTCACACAGCTACCTTATGCCCTTATTGCTGCAGGAGCTGCTTCCATAGGTTATGTCATTTTAGGACTGTCCGGTGGAGTTTGGCTTCCGCTGTTGCTCACGCTAATTATAGTTACAGTTGCAGCTTTCATCATTCACAAGTTTAATCATGGTCAACCAACGGAGTAATAATAAAAAAAGTTGTTTTAATTGGAGAGCAGGGAACGGTCACCGTTTCTGCTCTCTTTTTATTTTGAGCCGATTCACTTAACCAAAGTCTCAAAAAAGACATAGTGAATATGGCTGTCGCGCCTACCCGTTGTTTGAAGATGCCTCAAAGGAATAATATGGTAGTTCATTTTGCTTAAGCCTTTTCACACACCTTCCAATTTCTGAAAATTAAAAAATTATTTTGACAAGCTGTGTGTTGCTCGTTATAATTTAAAGCAGAATAATCAGAAAAATAAAAATTGAAAAACATCTTTTAAAGATGTTTAACTCAGGGAGGTCTTTCGCATGGAAAATCGTGCACAATGGGGAACACGAGCTGGTTTCATCCTGGCAGCCGTCGGTTCAGCCATAGGTTTAGGTAACATCTGGCGTTTCCCGGCAGTAGCTTATGAAAATGGTGGTGGGGCATTTTTTATTCCTTATTTATTTGCTCTATTAACAGCGGGTATTCCGCTACTTGTTATGGAATTCACCATCGGCCATAAATTCAGAGGTTCAGCGCCACTTTCATTCTTCAGAATGAATCGTAAGACAGAATGGCTGGGCTGGTGGGCTGTACTTGTATCATTTGTTATTTCGACATATTATGCTGTCATTATTGCCTGGGCAATTTCATACAGTATCTTCGCATTCAATCTTTCATGGGGCGATGACACAGAAGGCTTTTTGTTTAGTGATTATTTGCAATTATCCGTAGATCCTGGTCAGACAGGAAGCCTTGTACCTGGTGTCCTTATTCCGCTTCTCATCGTTTGGTTGATTACACTAGGTGTCCTTTTCAAAGGAGTCAAGAAAGGGATTGAAGCAGCCAATAAAATCTTTATCCCGACATTGATTGTCCTTTTCATGATTATTGTTATCCGGGCGATTACTCTTCCGGGTGCGGCTGAAGGTCTGCAAACGTTCTTTGCTCCAGACTTTAGTGCTATTACCGATAGTTCTGTCTGGGTAGCCGCTTATGGGCAAATTTTCTTCAGTTTATCCATTGCCTTTGCCATTATGATTACGTACTCCAGCTACCTACCGAAGAAGTCGGACTTAACGAACAATGCTTTTATCGCTGGATTTGGTAACTCAAGTTTCGAATTACTTGCTGGTATCGGTGTTTTCGGGGCTTTAGGATTCATGGCTTCTCAAAGCGGTGTACCAGTGAATGAAGTAGTTAGTGGTGGAGTGGGGCTTGCGTTTGTCGTATTCCCACAAATCATAAATGAGTTTCCAGCATTGAATGGATTATTTGGTTTCTTATTCTTTGCATCATTAGTTTTAGCCGGACTATCGTCGTTAATTTCCATTTCAGAAACTTATGTAGCTGCCTTGAGTGAGAAATTTGGTATTTCAAGGAAAGCTGCTGTAGGGCTGGGTGGAGGACTTGCTGCCGTCATTTCCCTGCTTTTCGCAACGCAGGGTGGACTTTATCTCCTAGATGCGGCTGATTACTTCATTAACCAGTTCGGTGTAGCATTTGTCGGACTTGTAGAAGTCCTTGTCATAGCATGGTTCTTACGCAATCTTAATGATTTCCAGGCTCATGCTAACGGTATTTCTGATATCCATCTTGGAGGATGGTGGAAGATTTGTCTTGGTGTGATCACGCCGATCGTGCTTGGTTTTATGATGTTCGATCTATTTAAGACGAACCTTCTTAAACAATTTGATACAGCAACAGGGAACTATGAAGGGTATACAGATGGTTTCATTTTATTCGGGGGCTGGTTTGTAGCTGCGTTTGCCATTGTAGCCGGCTTCTTGATGACATTGAAACGCTGGGATTCCAAAGCCGTTGAAGAAGTTAAGAAGGAGGTAAGCTAATATGTCAGCTGGTGCAGTAACAATGATGGTTATCGGGATAGTCGTTATATGGGGTGGCCTGGCTGCCAGTATTACGAATGCCGTCAAAAAATCAAAATCATAGGAAAAGCGTCGCACAATAATGTGCGGCGCTTTTAATTTTTTTTCATCCTTTCCCACTTCCTAAGGAATGGGTAAGGATCAAAGGACCATTCATTTTTTCCATTATCTTGATACATGCCGTAATGAAGGTGGGGAGGAAACTTTCCGGATGTACCTGGAGGTCCATACCCAGAAGCCCCGACCGAACCAATCACATCACCAGGCTGTACGATGTCACCCACTTTTATATCTTCTGAGAAACTGTGTAAATGGGCGTAATAGTGGTAAATGTTATAAATATCCCGAATTCCAATCCGCCAGCCACCGAACTTGTTCCAGCCTTTCATTTCTACAACACCGTATGTTGTAGATTTAACAGGAACGCCATAGTTAGCGAAAATGTCCGTGCCTTCATGGACCCGTCTTCCTCCAAAACCCCGGGCGTCTCCCCATGTACTTCTATAACTGTAATTCGCCTGAAGGGGGAGCGGAAAGTCGCGGTTGGTAAGGTTAACGGTTTCAAATTTCTTAAATACTCTCGCTGTGTTCATAATGGTTTGTACGGTAAGGTCTCTCTTGTAATAATTCCACAAGGCAATTTTAATGTCATCCTTTGTCGTACCATAGGACTTCATGTATGTGCCTATTGAATATAAAACATCTTCATCATTTTCCAACTGAACCTTTTGATCGCCATTTCCATCTAATCCCCAACCGTCAGGGAAAAATGTTGAGGGCATTTCTCCAGCTGAACCGGTCCAAAACATCGGATCCGCTTCAATTGCAGTGACACGGCCATCTTTAGGGTCGTCGTGAACTTGTCTCTCATATTGATCGATAGCAGCCAGATACTCCCAGGGAATATCGGTGATGGCTGAGGTTTTCTTATATAATGCCATTCGCGCATCGCTCTCTTCATCTGCATGTATGAACCCGACAGAGAAAAGTACGCACATACTAAGACATACGATCATTGAACCGATGTATTTCATAAACTCACCTTCAATGTTTTGATATCTTTAGCATGAGGCAGGCATGCTTTTGTTATGAATGGAAAAATAGGGGTGAGGTCAGTTTTCCATTCCTGTTTCTTCTTCTGTATTCATATTGGGCCCAACATCCGGTTGATTAGGATTGGATTCATCGACTTTTCCTTGTGGTGACTTCTTCATTTTTTTAATAATACTGTCGATGGTATCGTTATACCCTTGATCATACACCGTGGAATTACTTAAACTCTGGATATCTCCAAAGGAAGCGGGGTTGTCAGATACATACACATGGTAGAAGCTTGGGACTAAAGAATACGCTGTCTTCTGGACCATATCCGCAGCTAACTCTCGATCTATGTCATCTGTTTTTTTGTAGGCAACGAGAACCTCATTATCCGTAACTACTGTAGCTACATCATCGAATTGATCATACCGTAGGATCATCCTGGAAATCATATCGGCCATTTCTTCACGGTTGACTTTGATTTCACGATGCTCTTCCGTATCCTGATTTAATTGATCCTTGTTAAAGCGTACATAACCGACTTGCCCATCTTTCGGACTTTCGTTATATCCATCCATGGCATTGCCATTCAATGTGTCATCATCCATCATATTTTTCGCTTGTTCTTCCTTTGTTTCCTGACATCCGGCCACCATGAGTGTAACCAGAGCTAGAAGGGTGAATACTCTCCAGATTTGTTTCAATATAGTTCCTCCTTAATGATACTGTTTATTAATATTAGATTGAGCAGTTTTGCAGGAAACATACTTTTTGCATTTGTTGTATTTCCTAAGATGTGAAAAAATGTGATACACTGAATATGGATAGAGGTGATACAAATGATTGAGCTGGCTGGGAAAACATATGATATCCTGGAGGACTATCAGGAAGGCTTTCAACAAGAAGAGGTGGAAAGTCGATTTAGTGATATCCTGAATAAATATGATTTTATCGTTGGAGATTGGGGTTATGGTCAATTACGTTTAAAAGGATTTTATGATGACCAAAATTCCAAAGCCACGTTTGATACCAAAATCAGTACGCTGGAAGATTATTTGTATGAATACTGCAATTTCGGATGTTCCTATTTTGTACTGAAAAGAATTCGTCAATAAGAAACGGCGCGCAAATGATCGCACGCCGTTTTTTTACGTTTTTAATGAGTTTCTTCAGAGGGCTTTACATTTTCGCCTGGTTCATCATGCGTAGGGTGAGCACCGTCCTCTTGACGAGGGAGATCCTGGTGTAACCCCTTGTTTTCATAGTTAAAAGCGCTGTAATAACGCTGCTCTTCTGTCCATGGTGCACTTTTATCATTCGTAACAGGCTCATATTTGTTTCTAGGTGCTCCGTAAGGCCCTTCAGGAAGTTGTTCGGGAGTCAAGTAATTACGCTGGGCTTCGACATTGGCAAAATCCGAATACTTACGTTTTTCTTTACCCATATTAAAAACCTCCTTCCTGATTATTTTTTGTCGAAGGAGGTTTTTTTATGCCCTTTCTCAAAGAAGATCAGGAAGGTAATTCCTTAATTCTTCTGCTTCCATTGCACTAAGTTGAAACATATGTTCCAGATGACCAATTTCGTTGATATTTTCATGATCAAGTAAAGCTTGTCGATTTTTTGGTAAATTGATGACCATCGTTTGGTTTTGAAAATAATCAGCCTTCATGAGTGCAAGTTCAAAGCGGTGACTACCTGCTGTAAATGAAACAAATCGAGTGCTTGTATTTTGGGTGACGTCTTCAAGAAGCGGACGTTGTGCCATGGTGTGATCATCTCCCGTTCGTTGTATTTTCTATTCCGCTGCGAAAAACTTTAGCATTAGTATGCCCGATTTCTAGGAAATAAGACAACTGAAAATCAGGAAACATGAGAATTCGTCTTTTATGGTATCATGAATGGAAAAGGTCATTTTTTGTGGGAGGTTAACCAAATGTATTTTGTGAATCGAGAGAAAATTGAAGAGATTTTATCATATATGGAAAAGATACAAGAGGAAATGACAGAACACTCTTATGAACGTTTTTCAAACCAACTTCTCTTAGAGCGAATGACTCAATTGAACATCGAAGCCATCATTGATGTTGGGAACATGATGATTGATGGTTTTATCATGAGAGACCCGGGAAGTTATGAAGACGTAATCGATATCCTTACAGATGAAAAAGTACTGCCTGAGAGTGAGCAGGAAGCTTATAAGCAGTTTATCCAGCTTAGAAAAATGATTGTACAACAATATACGAACGTCGATCATGAAAAAATCGTTAACGTGTGGCAGGAACGAAAACATTCATTACAAACCTTTCCAAGTCGTGTCCGTCGTTACTTGGATAATGAGCTTGGCCCTGTTTCTGCCTTTTCCAAAAGCTGAGGAGTGTGTTTAAAGGTATGAGTAAGAAGGAATACAAAGGCTATCTTATTGATCTTGATGGAACCATGTACAAAGGCGCTGAACGAATTGAAGGGGCATCAGAATTCGTCGAACATTTAAAATCGCAGGATCTGCCCTTTATGTATTTGACAAATAACTCTTCAAAAACCGTTGGTCAAATTGCAGAGAAACTCAATCAAATTGGAGTCCATGCTAAGCCGGAGCAAGTTTATACGAGCAGTCTGGCAACAGCGGAATATATAAGCAGCCAAAAACAAAAAGCCCGCGTATTTGCCATCGGGGAAGAAGGGTTATTCGACGCATTGCGCCAAGAAGGTTTGGAATTGGTGGAAGAAGGCGCCGACTACGTGGTGATTGGTATTGATCGGGAAATTAATTATGAGAAGCTCGCTTTGGCTTGTTTGGAAGTGAGGAATGGAGCTGCTTTCATAAGTACCAATGGAGACATTGCTATTCCTACAGAGCGTGGCCTTGTGCCAGGTAATGGAGCTTTGACATCTGTGATCTCTGTGAGTACAGGGGTGAATCCAGTGTTTGTAGGTAAACCCGAGCCATTGATTATGGCGAGGGCACTCAAAAGGTTAGGACATAGTAAAGAGGATGTATTAATGGTTGGAGACAACTACAATACCGATATCAAAGCAGGAATGACAGCTGGCATGGATACTCTGATGGTAGAAACCGGATTGAGTACTTTTGATGAAATCAAGGATAAAGAACATCAGCCCACTTACAAATGTAATGATCTTTTCCATTGGATGCAGCTGAATGCAAATGAAAAGAAATAGAAGAACGACCAGAGAATTCTCTGGTCGTTTTTTTACATCAAGTAGGGTCCGAAAAATACAGCGATGAAAAGGACATGCATTCCTATGAAATAGGTCAATTGAATGGGATTGGACCAATCTTTTGAACGTGCTCCTGCCCGTAATATTCCATAAGCAATGCCTGCAAAGCCAAGAAGGAACAAAATCGGACTGCCTGGAAAACTTAAATAATCTGGAGCTCTCGCAAGAAGCGCTTCTGAAAACATCGGGTCTCTTACCACAATGGCTGCTACCAGGTAGATGAGTATGCCTGTATATAGAACCCAGGAGCGGTCCTGGTCCAGAGCTTCGGCTTTGGAGAACATGATAAAAATCATGAATAGCAAAGGCCATAAAAACCAGAATATAGAAATGATTAGGGCGAATAATCCTGAAGAAAGCATCCCCATCGTTTTTCCTGAAGCAAGGAGTAAAGCTTCCTTTGTGATCTTGTCAGCCCGCTCGATGACTTCAGGTTTGCTTGAAGCTAATAATAAATTATGATCTTCTCCTCCATTGTCTACCCACACAACCGTTTGTTCATTAATCCTAACCGGAAAGTTAGAAAAAGACGGCGTATTGCTTAATCGTGTTACTGTTGTCGTGCTGCGATCACTGATGGTCGCCTGGTATATGTTAAATTGCGGCCCTGGCCGGAAAAGCGTTTCAGTCCAACCGTTTGCTTTAAAAAGGAGAACTGGCCCACTCTCTGTATTATGAATACTGAGGTCTGTTACTTCTTTCAGCTCATTTGCAGAGAAAGGATCTTGAAAATTCACTCTGTTCAGATTAGGCTTTTCTCCAAAAGGAGCTTCAGCATAGTAATAATGATTTTGGATTTTACCGGATTGGCTTTGTTTTTGTATCGTTGTAACAAGCAGCTGGTAACTGTTTTCTTTGGTCGTAAACTGAATATCATTGACTTGTTCGGATTGTTTGACTGAGAAGGTGATTTCACCGAGTGGGTTTATGCTGTTTTTTTCCACCTTGTAGTATTTCAGTAAATTACCTGATGAGGTCACTTCATCTGTCAGTAGATAAGTACCACTGTTTGTCTCTGCCATATGTACAGAGGCTTTCGGATTATCCAATGATATAAGCTCTTCACTAGTGGATTCAGAGACGTCCAAATTAAAAATTTTATCCTCACTTCTGTAAAATACACTGTTTTCAAGAGGGAAGAAGGCTTGAATGTCAGAGAGCTTATCCCCTGTCTCCTGATCATACATACTGTAATAATCAGCGTAAATTACCTTGTTTTCACCTATGTAGAATTGCGTAAATTTATCGACAGGAATATCATAAGAATTTTGTTCCTGTATTTCATATTGCTCATTGTAAATGTTTTGTTGGATACCATCTTCGGTAAGAAAGGAAACGGAGGGTTTTCCTTCGTAAAGGCCTACATTGGGGGTCCGTAAAACAGGCGTGGTCCCAATATCAAGGGCGCGGCTCCAATTCTCATCCGGAGGCTCTGTGACTTTTTGATAATTATGAGAAAACAGCAAGCTTACAGCGACCAGAACAATGATCGTAGGAAGCAGCCAAATTAACTTTCCTCTCCAACTTTTCATCTATTGTATCCCCTTCCTTTTTCTGTCTCTTCTTGTAGTACGTAGTTAAGATTATAAAGGTTTCAGAAAAATAAAAATACGATATGAAAAATAGTCTGAAAAATCATAGCAAATTATTATTTATGGACCTTAGTAAGCTTTATGGAGGAGTGTGTAAGAATTAATATAGAGACTTTTGTGCTTCATTTCCTGGGGGGCGTCAGGGGTGTCTGGGAAGTTAATCGCTTTCCTGCGGGGATGACGGCAAGTTTCCTCAGCTATCGTCCCGTGGGGGCTTGCGGCCAGTTCATTCCCGCGGGAGCCCCACAGCCCTACGCTTCTACAATCGGGAGTTTTATTGAAGAAGAAGGAGGAAAATAAAAAGCAGCTCAATGAGAAGGTACGGATACATCGTACACTTCATTGAACTACTTTAACCTTGAATTATTCATCTTGATTAAACTTCATTGTCTCCAGCGATGGTGTGCGCGAGTCTGCTGGATGCTGCGGCTGCAATGGCCCCGACAATGTCGTCTAAGAATGTGTGGCATTCACCTGAGGATTTATCATTCAGTTTTTGTAGGATTCCTGGTTTCTGCTTATCGATATAACCATAATTGGTAAAACCGATGGATCCATAAACGTTTACGATGGAAAAGGCAATGATTTCATCAATTCCATAAAGACTTTCGTCTACCTCAATGGTCGATTGTAACGGCTCTTCAAGCATTTTCTTTTCTGCCAGACGATCCATTTGAATCCCGGTAATGACTGCATTCTGTACTTCCCGCTTTGTCAGGACTTTATTTACATTGAAGCGACAGTCGTCCATGGATAATTCATCGTGATATTTGGATTGTAAGTAATAGACAAGATCAGCAATGTCATCAACGGTGACCCCTCTTTCCACCAGCCAATCTCTTGCGGTTTTTTCAAGAGTGGATACTTTTCTTTCTTCTGCCATAGTGAAAAACCTCCCTGCTCATCATGACTTGCACTGTACCATACCCGCGTTTATTATTGCACAAACGAGTGGTGTTATGTTCATTATATCAAAACTTCTTCCTGAAGGTGCAAATGTGTAGAAGGTTGGATCGCCTTAACAGTCATTGGCTATGATAAAATGATAAAAAATGGATGGAGGTTCGATCATTGAGAAAACCAAAAGTTTATATTACTCGTCGTCTCCCTGATGAAGTCGTGAATGCTTATAAAGAGTACTTGGATATAGAGATGTGGTCAAAGGAAGATGAACCAGTAGAGCGCAAAGTTTTGATAGAACAAGCACAATCGTCTCAGGGTTTAATGACCATGTTAACGGAAAACGTAGATGACCAAATCCTCAAGCAATCTGATAACCTTTCTATCGTTGCGAATATGGCAGTCGGTTATGACAATATCGATGTGAAAGCGGCGGAACGTCTAGGTATTGCAGTCACAAATACACCAGATGTGCTTACAGAGACAACAGCGGACCTCACATTCGGACTATTAATGGCCACGGCGAGGAGGATGATGGAGGCAAGCCAATACATAAAACAAAACAAGTGGGAGCATTGGTCTCCGTTGATGTTAGCCGGTACGGATATTCACGGGAAAACAATAGGAATTGTCGGGATGGGGAGAATCGGAGAAGCAGTTGCTAAAAGAGCGATAGGCTTCGGTATGAGTGTGCTGTATTATAATCGTTCTCGTAAACCTGAGGTGGAAGACACCCTTGGTGTGAGATACGAAGGTTTCGAAGAACTGCTTGCACAAGCGGATTATGTCGTGTGCTTGACCCCTTTGACAGAGGAAACCAAACATATGTTTAATAAGGATGCTTTCCAAAGGATGAAACCGGAAGCTTTTTTCATCAATGCATCCAGAGGGGCTACGGTAGATGAACAAGCGCTTTATGAAGCAATCATAAAGAAAGAAATTGCAGGGGCCGGTCTTGACGTATTTGAAAAAGAACCAATCTCCTCCCAGCATCCATTGCTTTCACGACCTGAAGTGGTCTGTTTACCCCATATCGGTTCAGCAACGAAGGAAACAAGATATAAAATGATGAAGCTTAGTCTCGATAACCTCGTCAATCATTTTCAAGGCAAGCCATTACTCACACCTGTTCCATGAAATCCTGTTTATCTTTAATCGTCATCCAGATTATTAAAGTATATGGCGGATTGTGGAAGAATCAGTTTCGAGATATTTTCGGGGTTCGTTATGCTGCTTATGCCAGTCGTGTCTACCAGGGCAATTCCGCATTTGAACACTTTCCTGTGGGGGAGTGGCGAGCTTCCTCGGGCTACCGCCCTGGCGGGATCTCGCCGATCTCCTTTCTCCCACGGGAGTCTCGCAGCTTACCAACCCCCCCTTTCGATGTAAGGGAAAACGAACCCCTGTACAAAGTTGGATGGTCTTCCACCGTCCAACTGTAAGAGGTATAAAGCGCTCTGGATCAAGCTTTTAAGTGCTATGGAGATGTTCTATAATTCACTTTCCACACTCATATGAGCTGACTTTTTAATGGTGGTTTTGAGAATCTTTCATGGCAAAGGGGCGGAGGGGAATGGCGAGACTCCTGTGGGAAAAAAGTGCTTGGTGAGACCCCACAGGACGTAGTCCGAGGAGGCTCACCGCGCTCCCGCGGAAAGCGAGTCATTCCCCGCAGCCCCATACACTCAACAAAAATCTCGAAACTGTGTCTTCAAGAATAGGGAGCCTATGTGGAATATAAATAGGGATAAGGATTACAAAAAAAGAGCCGCTCCATATGGAGTGG
Organism: Halobacillus sp. HZG1; assembly: GCF_035818575.1. Taxonomy (NCBI): domain Bacteria; kingdom Bacillati; phylum Bacillota; class Bacilli; order Caryophanales; family Bacillaceae; genus Halobacillus; species Halobacillus sp. HZG1. The sequence goes on along the minus strand of NZ_JAYLVQ010000020.1, from coordinate 21,953 downwards.
CTCTTTTGGTTAGGTGTATTAAAATACTTGCTCGACTTCGTAAATTCCCGGTACTTCTTGTGCAAGAGCTCTTTCGATTCCTGCTTTCAAAGTAATTGTGGAACTAGGGCAGTTTCCGCAAGCACCCATGAGTCGCAGGCGGACGATCCCGTCTTCTACATCGACAAGCTCGACGTCCCCACCGTCACGTAGTAAAAATGGGCGAAGTTTATTGAGTACCTCTTGAACCTGTTCATGCATGTTCAATCTTCCCCTTTCTTAAGTATCATTATAAAACGAAACGTCTAAAAAATCTATGGTTGTCTGAGTCTCTGTACATTAATATTGAGAACTATTATCATTTTATCTTTTTTCTTTTCTTTTGTAAAATAGAAAAAACGTAACGCAAAGGGAGAGAGTAGGATGGGGGAACACCAAACAGTTAGTGTAGCGGTCTATGGAGCTGATGTAAAATGTGCGAGTTGTGTCAATGCACCTGGATCAAGGGAAACATATGAGTGGCTGCAAGCGGCTATTGGAAGGAAGTATAATGATTCAATGGTTCGTTACAATTATTATGATATTCATGAAAAAGGTCAGGATGGTGCTGATCCTTCAATTATTCAACAATTGTTGGATGACGAACTTTTTTATCCTCTTGTCCTCGTAGAGAATGAAATTGTAGGCGAGGGAGATCCTAGGTTGAAAAAAGTCTATAAAGCCTTGGATAAGAATGGACTTCAGCCAAAGGAAAATTCATAGCAGGTTTTGATAACGGTATGATATGATTAGGATTAGATAGGGTTTCATCCAAGATAGAGGTGAAGCGGATGAATCCATTAATTGAATTTTGTATCAATAACTTGATCAGTGGATCTCAGGAAGCAAAAGAAAGGCTTGAGAAGGATCCTGATCTTGATGTTGTCGAATATGGGTGTTTAAGAAACTGTGGACTATGTTCCCAGACGTTATATGCAGTTGTAGAAGGAGATCGTGTCATGGCTGATACACCTGATGAATTAGTCGATAAGATTTATGAACATCTGGACGAAACCCTATAGATTGGTGTAGCCATGAAAGTAAAAAAGGTATCCTTTGAAGAAGGGTGCCTTTTGATTTGCGGATACGGGATGTTTGATAAAAAGTTCTGCGATTTAGTATACTGACGATAAGAAGAGAAAGGAGAGGCTTGGTATGATTCTGAATATCACAGAAGCCGCAAGTCACCAAATCAAAGAGATGATGAAAGAGGAAGAAGGAGAAGTTCGCCTTCGCTTCGGTGTCAAAGGTGGGGGCTGCAGTGGATTGTCTTATGCCATGGGCTTCGAAGATGACATCAATGAGGAACTTGATCTTGTAGAGGAGTCCAGTGGAATACCCGTAGTCATTAACCGTCAAGACGCTGCTATTGTTGAAGGTACGACCATCGACTTCAAACAGAATATGATGGGCGGGGGATTTACCATTGATAACCCAAACGCTATTGTTTCCTGTGGGTGTGGATCCTCATTCAAAACAGCAACCAATGCTGGAACCCCAGATCCAAATTGTTAATAACAAACCTTTCTGTTTATACAGAAAGGTTTTTTTATTTTGAAAGTAAAAAGGAAGAAGCCATGATGATGGCTTCTTCCTTGTGTTTATGAAAACATGCTGGTCGAGTGTTTAGGTTGGACACGAGCACCAGGATCGATATAGGCTTTTGCATTGTTAACGGCTGTTGGACCTTCACCGAAACCAGAAGCAATCAGTTTCACTTTCCCAGGGTAGGTGCAAATATCACCAGCTGCATAAATGCCTGTGATATTGGTTTCCATTTTAGAATTAACAACGATACTGTTCTTTTCAATTTCCAGTTCCCAATTTTTGATTGGACCAAGGGATGAGATAAAGCCGTAGTTCACGATCACATCATCCACATCGATGGTTTCTACACGATCTCCTTTGACTTCTTTCAATTCCACCTGTTCAATACGTTCTTCGCCAATCATTTTTTCAGGAGTGAATGGAGTCATAATTCTTACCTTGGATTCATTAAGCTGTGACACACTATGTTCGTGGGCTCTGAAATTATCTCTTCTATGAACGAGAGTCACCTGTTCAGCGATCGGTTCAAGCATTAGGGCCCAGTCGACAGCAGAGTCCCCGCCACCAGCGATCATGACTTTTTTGTCACGGAACATGTCCATATTGCTGACGTGGTAATGAAGGTTTGTTTCTTCAAAACGTTCGGTATCTTCAATCTTCAACTTTCTTGGTTGGAAGGCTCCGTTACCTGCTGTAATAATAATGGTTTTTGTATAATGGACATCCTTGTCTGTAGTCAGCTTGATGGTTTCATCATCCATTCTTTCTACAGAAACGACTTCCTGGTTCAAGGAAATGGTAGGATTGAACATCATTGCTTGTTCCTCAAGGTTGTCTACTAGTTCTTGTGCTCGTACTTTCGGAAATCCGGCTACGTCAAAAATGTATTTTTCAGGGTAGAGAGCAGTCAGCTGGCCTCCAAGATGGGGAAGGCTTTCAATGATATTTACACTTGCCTCACGCATTCCACCATAGAATGCAGTAAATAAACCGACTGGACCACCACCGATTACTGTTATATCGTATATTTTTTCACTCATAATAAACCTCCTGATGAAAATTTCACTAAAATACATTCTATCATAAAAAAATTTCTGATGGGAACAAAGAGGGGATGTAAACCTTTACAGATGGATAATTGATCAATAATTCCGATAAATGTCTTTTGCCTTGAAAATGGACTGGAAAAGGTCTAAGATGAAATCAGATCAAATAGTAAGAATTTGTGACAATTTTCACCTGAAACCACTCAGGTTTTTTTCATGTTTTCTTGTGTGAAATTAGTCACAAGTATTAGTCAACGGATCATTATTACGAGATGGAAGTGATTAAATCATGAGAAACCCTAACATTGTGATTCTCGGTGCCGGATATGGCGGAATCATGACAGCAGTGAAATTACAGAAAAGCCTAGGTGCAAATGATGCGAACGTGACACTGGTGAATAAACATAGTTACCATTACCAAACGACTTGGCTGCATGAAAATGCTGCGGGAACTTTACATCATGACCGCACACGCATTCAAATCAGTGATGTCATCAATACGAGTCAGGTGAATTTCGTACAGGATACCGTAATTGAAATCAAACCTGAAGATAAGAAAGTATTGCTCGAGAACGGTGAGCTTTCCTACGATTACCTTGTCATCGGACTTGGGTTTGAGGCTGCCACTTTCGGAATTTCCGGCTTGAAAGAGAATGCTTTCACTATTAACAGCATTAACAGTGCGCGCTTGATTCGTCAGCATATTGAATATAACTTCGCAAAATATAATAATGAAATGGAGAAAAAGCAGGAGCGATTGAACATCGTCGTCGGCGGTGCAGGATTTACAGGTATGGAGTTCGTAGGTGAGCTTGCTAATCGTATACCGGAACTGTGCAAAGAATACGACATTCCACGGGAAAAAGTCCGTATCATCAACGTCGAAGCTGCTCCTACGGCACTCCGAGGGTTCGATCCTGAGCTTGTAGAGTACGCGATGAACTCCCTTGAAGCACGAGGTGTCGAATTCAAAATCGGCGCGATGATCAAAGAAGTTACTGAAAACAAGCTCGTTTTCGAAAAAGATGAGCAGCGTGAAGAAATCGAGACGAATACGGTTGTTTGGGCAGCTGGTGTACGTGGAAACTCTCTTGTTGAAAAAGCAGGGTTCGAAGCAAACCGTGGACGCATTCCAGTTGGCGATGACTTGCGTCCAGAGGGATATGAGGACGTCTTCATCGTAGGTGACTGTGCCTTGATTATGAACGAGGAGACTGGCCGTCCTTATCCTCCTACGGCGCAAATCGCTATTCAGCAAGCTGAGCAGACTGCGGCGAACCTCACCCGCCTTATTAGAGGAGAGGACCACCTTGAGCCATTCGAGCCGGACTTGAAAGGTACTGTAGCCTCCTTGGGTCATAATGACGCGATAGGCGTAGTGTTTGATGATAAAAAATTGTTCGGATGGTCAGCAACGGCAATGAAGAAAATCATCGATAACCGCTATCTGCTAAAACTAGGCGGCGTACCCCTGGTTCTCAAAAAAGGAAAACTAAACTTCTTCCAATAATCATGATTAAAAGCGAAAGCAGAACCACTGCTTTCGCTTTTTTGTAAAAAAATAACTTTTCTTCAAGAATAGCTCTCTATTCTTGAAGACACAGTTTCGAAACTTTTGTTGTGTGGATGGGGCTGATGTCTGGTTGAAATAATGAATGACCATACCTGGCCATGGATACGGGGTCACTTCAGCGTTAGCTTTAGTCGCCCACGGAAAGCGAACCTTTTCCCGGAGTCCCTGAACACAAAAGAAGACTCGAAATCAAGTCTTTCACAATCCTGCCCGTTTGTTTCATAACAAACGGTATCGTGGTGGAGGAGCTCTTGCGCTTTTTATGTAACCGTTATAAAATGAGGTTTGGATTTGTTTGTGTTTCGTTGAACATACATAGGGGGAAACGTTAGTGAATATCGTACAGTTCATCGTGTCAATGTTGTTATTTTTTGTATTATTCTTCGGAATTTCTTTCTTATTGAATATGATTTTACGCTCTTCATGGTTGATGGCTTTTGTTTATCCGATCATCGTTCTATTCATCGTTGATGACTTCCCATGGACAAAATATTTTTCAGATCCGGGAAACGCCTTCCCTACAGTATTTGAACAATTAATGAACCTGAAATTAGTGGATATCGTCATCTTAGCGAGTGGATTTGTCGGTACCATAGTGGCTGGAATTGTGATTCGGAAATTACGGAAAAGTGGCTACCAAATGTTTTAAAACGGAAAGACTGACGGCACCATGTGCCATCAGTCTTTTTTTCTAATATTGGTTAAAAGCTGCGGATGACTCGGTTGAATAAAAAAATGGAGCTTGGACATGATTACACCTAGAGGTGATTTCATGAACAAGCGGACGAAGTCTATCTTTTTTATTCTATTGTTCAGCTTTGCTCTTTATAGTACTTTTACGAATGTAACAAACCTATCGCTCTCAGACTTTGACGAATGGATGGCATCTAAATTTAGAGGGGAATCTCTAGATGGGGAGGCTCTTCTGCAAAAAGAGCGGGATTTTTCTGAGAAGAGCTTAAAAGTGAAAAACGCTCCACAGACCTATGTGTCCAGTGCGGTCATAGAAGCGGTTGAATTGTTGGAAGACACCATTGATTTCAGTCAATACCCAAGCCATGAAGTTGTTGCGACAGGTTATACAGCGGGCTATGAGTCAACAGGTAAAACTCCGGAGCACCCTGAGTATGGCATTACGTATTCGGGTGTAAATGTGAAGCGGGATTTATATTCTACCATTGCTGCTGATCTGGAAATGTTTCCGTTAGGGACTGTCCTGTTTATTCCTGGCTATGGTTATGGAGTGGTTGCAGATATTGGGGGAGCTATTAAAGGGAATAAGCTCGATCTCTATTTTCCAACCGTAAATGATGTTTACAATTATTGGGGAAAACAAACGCTTGATGTATATGTTGTTGAAGAGGGCAGCGGTCAACTCTCTGAGGAAGATTTGAATACCTTGAATGAGGATGAATCCTTACAAGTCTTCCGTTCACAAATGAGTCAATAAAAAATCTCTTCCGTAAATATACAGCGGAAGAGATTTTTTTTAGTAAATCAAGGAATGGAGAAGGAAGGTGAGCAGAATACCTGTCAATCCTCCGAAGAACACTTCTATCGGCTGGTGGCCTAACAGTTCTTTAAGTTCTTCTTTCTTTTGATAGCCTTCTTTTTGCTGCCAGCTTTTGGCTTCACTTACGAAGCGGTTGAAGTCGTTGAGTAAGATGTTCAACATTATGGCTTGTTCACCGGTTTGCCGCCTGACTCCTGTACTGTCGAACATGACGATGATGCTGAAAACACAGGCAATAGCGAAAACGGATGAGCCGAACCCTTGTTCAATGCCGACACCTGTAGCCAGCGCGGTAACAGCTGCGGAGTGACTGCTGGGCATGCCGCCTGTACTGAAGGCAAGGCTGGTGTTTAATTGTCGGGAGGCTATGAATTGAATAGGAATTTTTATGACTTGGGCGAAAAAAATAGCAGCAATCGACGCCCAAAGGGGGAAGTTTTGCACTAAGTCTAATAGCATGCTGACATCCTTTCTTATCTTTCGGGGAATGGAAACGACAATCTATGTAGTTGTTCATTCATACAGTAGAGAATGGGTGAACAAATCAAGTGCTTAAGGGCAGATTCATTTTGAAGTGTTTCTAGGGTGATGGAGCAAAGATATTATACCATATGTTCGATGCAGCGAGATAGTTATATTCATGTTAAGTTAAAATAGGAGGAGTCTCATTTAGGAAGGAAAACATAGTGAAATTGTGTATACTTAATATGGAGGTGCGTCAATATGTTTACTGTAACAAATGAATGGAAAGATTCGAAATCTTTACTTGTTGGTCTTTTTGAGGAAGAAGAGATTAACAAGCATACCATCGATAAGGTGAAGAATTCATGTGGAGTTGACCTTGGAGCGTACATAGAAGCTGGACATTTGTCTACGGAAAGTAAAAAACTTGATAAGGTCCTGGTTATGAATGAAAGTGATTTAAAGAACATATATGTCATTGGTCTTGGATCAACACAAGAACTAAATGAAGACAAATATCGTAAGACATTTGGTCGTTTATTTCAAAGTTTAATTAAAGACAAAGTTTCGTCTGTAACTATTTTGCTTGAGAGTCTTATTCCTGGAGGGGAAGATGTAGAACGATACTCGGCTCTTCTTTCAGAAGCTATGCTGACATCCACGTATCGTCTTCCTTCTTTTAAAACCAATCAAAAAGAACCGGTGGACATTGATGAACTCACGGTTTGGACAAAACAAGAGGAAAACACTGTACTTGAAGCTTTAAATAGAGGGCAGGCTTTTGCGGATGGAGTGAATACGGCAAGGTATTTGGTTCATCTGCCTGCGAATATTCTGACAGCATCTGAAATGGCAGAGTTCGCTACAACGATGGCGGAAGACTACCAGTTCGAATGGAGCATCCTTGAAAAAGAAGACATGGAAGAGCTGGGTATGGGAGCTTTACTGGCCGTTAATCAGGGATCTGTAGAACCACCCAAAATGATTGTGCTGAAATATCAGGGACTCGAAGAATGGAAAGATGTTACAGCTCTCGTTGGAAAAGGGATCACTTATGACACAGGTGGCTATTCGATTAAACCGAAGACCGGAATGCCAGGTATGAAGGGGGACATGGGAGGAGCGGCAGCTGTTCTGGGCGCAATGGAAACCATAGGTCAACTGAAGCCGAAAAAGAATGTCATCGCTGTAATCCCATCGTCCGACAATATGATTTCAGGGGATGCTTTCAAGCCGGATGATGTGATTACATCTATGAGTGGCTTAACGATTGAAGTGTTGAATACAGATGCAGAAGGCCGCCTTGCTCTTGCTGATGGGGTCACTTATGCTCAAAGCCAGGGAGCGGATCGAGTGATTGATGTCGCTACTTTAACTGGAGGTGTCGTAACAGCATTAGGTTCCTGGATGACAGGCGCTATGACAAATGATGAACATTTTTACAAAGATGTTGAGGGAGCAGGGAAAACTGTAGGAGAGCCGATTTGGCTTTTACCATACAATGATGATTATAAAGCGCAAGTGAGAAAAAGTGCGATTGCTGATCTGAATAACTCGCCTACGAGAAAAGCCCACCCCATCATGGGTGGAGCGTTTGTCGGTGCCTTCGTGGAAAAGGTACCGTGGGTTCATTTAGATATTGCTGGTACATCCATTGCTGAAGGTCCTCACGAACTGGGTCCTAAAGGTCCGACAGGTGTGATGTCCAAAACGTTAGCCCAGTATATTTTGAATTAACTTTAAACCTCCCGGAAACGGGAGGTTTTTTATGTGTTTATAAGTTCAGACCTCGCACCTCGAAGATCACAAGCGTATAACATATAGGGAGGGAGATGAGCGGGGAGGCTTAAAGATGTTCCAACTCACATCATTGTGGCGGAAAATCCGTCCCTCGTCACGCAGACGTACAGTCCTAAAAATGATAAAAAAGAATCTAGGGACTTTCCTTATCGTTTATACGGTGAATGGTACTTATTTTGGAAAAGTGGAGAGAGTGTGGGGCGAGACCGTTCTTATCAGTATTAGTGACCGAATCTATGTGGTCCATATTAATGAAATAGAGAAAATTGCACCAAAATAAAAGCACCCACTACATTCACTGTAGGGGTGCTTATTCATTAGTCTTGAATTGCTGCTTCCAGGGCGACTTCGATCATTTCGTTGAATGTCGTTTGGCGTTCTTCTGCCGTCGTTTCTTCCCCTGTAAGGATATGGTCACTTACGGTCAATACGGATAGAGCCTGACGATTGTATTTTGCTGCCAGGGTGTACAACGCCGTTGTTTCCATTTCTACTGCCAGCACATTGTATTTCGCGAGCAGGTTGAAAAGGTCCATCGCTTGATCACGGTAGAAGCTGTCGCTGGTAAATACGTTACCGACTTTTAGCTTCAAGCCTTTATCTGTTCCCGCATCATACGCATTTTTCAAGAGATTGAAGTCTGCTGTAGGTGCAAAGTCAATGCCACCAAAGACCATACGGTTCATTTGTGAATCCGTTGTGGAAGTAGAGGCAAGGATAACGTCACGCACTTTTACGTCGCTTTGCAATGCGCCGCAAGAACCGACACGAATCAGTTTTTGAACGCCGTAGCTTTCCATTAATTCATTGATATAAATCGAGATGGATGGAACGCCCATGCCTGTTCCCTGAACGGAAACTCTTTCACCTTTATAAGTACCTGTATAGCCGTACATGCCTCGCACTTCGTTATAGCATGTCGCATCTTCTAAAAAGTTTTCTGCAATGTATTTCGCTCGTAGCGGATCACCAGGAAGAAGGATCTTGTCTGCAATGTCTCCAGGTTTCGCTCCAATATGTGTTGTCATGGATATGACCTCCTCCATTACTTTTGACTATATAAAATTACCATACCCTCGATTAGAAAACAAATACGAAAAAAAGCGCTGTCATCCTCCAGTTATCCGAAGTATTGCTTTTCTAGGTCTTCCAACTGTTTCTTCGCACTTTGATTGAATTCTGTCTCTCTTCTTACAAGCTTCGTTTTAAGGACATCCACCGCTTCCCTTAAAGAGTCTTCATAGGAAGGGATTTCTCCATCAAAAGTCTTGACCGCTTCTTTTTGTACATTCGCTTTTTCATTGTAGCTTAAAGCTTTCCGCTGATGAAAAAAGACTTCCTCTGTCTTTCCGGGGTTATGAAGATCTCCTTGCATCGGGTGTTTATCAACGGCCAGTACTTTTACAAGGTAAAAGCGATTGCGGTCTTCGACGACTTCCCCGATATAAATACCTGTCTTATAATGGGCTTTCACGATTGAACCGTTTGGAAACTCTGACATAGTCTCACTCCTCTCACTTTCTCCATCTATTGTAACAAAAATTGAAATTGTGAAGATATCGTGAAGCTCTTCATGGAGGAGGTGAATTTTTGATATACTGCTAGTTAGAAGGATGTGTTGCCCTATGATGGAATTTCTATATTTTCCTCAGGATAAATCAGAGTATATTCCAGCAATCATTATGCTGATGCTTTTTATTGTATTTGCCGCGGTCACCATGATTTGGTTCATTAAGATTTCCCAAAAAGAAGAAAAGAAAGTAGATCAAGCCTACAAATTAGAGGAATCTTCCGATAAAAAGACTGAAAAGCCGCGTTAGGGCCTGAGCCTTACGTGGCTTTTGTTATATTTTTATAAATCGAAGGAGATACTATCCATGGAGTATTCCATGGAACGGAGGATTAATATGAGAATGATAGTCGGGTTGTCGATTGCCATAGTGTTCATTCTTGCTGGGTGTTCAGGGGAAGAACGTTCTCCTTTGAATACGTCGATTTATAATGCCGATAACGATAAAATTGGCACAGCCACACTGACCGAGCAGCCTGAAGGGGTGGAGGTCCAATTAAAAGTGGAAGGTCTTGAGCCGGGCATGCATGCTGTCCATATACATGAGTTTCCAAAATGTGAAGCCCCTGACTTCAAGAGTGCCGGAAATCACTTCAACCCCCTCTCTAAAGATCATGGGTTGATGAATCCGAAGGGAGCACACGTAGGAGATATGCCGAATGTAGAAGCAGACCAAAGTGGTATGGTGGATACTACACTAATGTTGCCTGAAGCCAAACTGAAAGAAGGTCAGAAGTCTTTACTTAGAGATGAGGGGACATCCATCGTGATTCACAGCGGTCAGGATGATGGAATGACACAGCCGGCAGGAGATTCAGGGGAACGTATCGCTTGTGGGAAAATTACTTTGAAAGCTGATGAAGATGAAACGAGTGATCCTACAGAACCGGATAAGAAGCAGGAATAAAAAAAGTCTCCCTCAGAGGGAGACTTTTTTTTATTTTTCAAGGGCCTTCACAGCATGGATGATGCGTGTGACGCCGTCTTCGATAATCGATTCTGGAGCAGCTATATTCAGGCGCATGAATCCTTCCCCTTCATCGCCGAAGGAAGCACCATCATTCAAGCCCACTTTCGCTTCTTTCTGCATAAAACGCTTCAATTCTGTTTGGCTCATCTTCAACTTCCTGCAGTCCAACCATAGAAGATAGGTGCCTTCTGCTGGAAACACCTGTATTGAAGATGTTTCGTTATGAAAGCGTTGGGTGACGTAGTCGCGGTGATTTCCCAAAACATCCATTAATTCTTCCAACCATTCTTCCCCGTGTTCATAAGCCGCTTCCATGGCTGTCAGACCTAAAGTATTCAGCATCAACATCCCTTGGTTTTTAAAGTGACGGTCGACTTTTTTCTTGGCTGATTCATCAGGTATAACGACGTAGGAAGCCTGTAGTCCTGCTAAGTTGAAGGTCTTAGTTGGAGATAAGCAGGTGATCGTTTGGCTGGATGCATCTTCTGACAAACTCGCCATAGGAACATGGACGTTTCCATGGTAGATCAAATCTGCATGAATCTCATCCGCCACCACTTTGACATCGTATTTTAAGCAGATATCCATCATTCTTTGCAGTTCTTCTTTTTTCCACACGCGTCCTACGGGGTTATGAGGATTACAGAGAATGAACATGGAGACGTTATGATCTTTGATTTTCTGCTCAAAATCCGCGAAATCAATCTCGTATTGCTCTTCGTTCATTTGAAGAGGGTTTTTCACCACATGTCTTCCATGATCTTTAATGACACTGTAAAAAGGAGGATAGACAGGGGTCTGTATAATGACGTGATCCCCAATTTCAGTGAGCGATTGGATAATCATGTGCAAGGATGGAATAACTCCAGGGCTATAAGTGATCCACTCTGGATCGATTTTCCATTGATGACGGTTTTCGAGCCATTGCTTGATCGTTTCTTTGACTTTATCATCAGGGACTGTATATCCAAAAATGCCGTGTTCTGCTCTTTCTTTTATTGCATTCGTTACGGCTGATGGAGTCTTGAAGTCCATATCGGCGACCCACATCGGCAGTACTTCTTTATCTTGGTAAAGATCTTCCGCCATATCCCATTTGACGGATCTTGTTCCTTTTCTTGAAACGACTTCTTCAAAACGTTCCATAGCGTTTTCCTCCAATACTCCATTTTGTTATCTATCTTACCCGAATTATTAGGTTGAATGAAAATATGTTGTTTGTATGTAATTACTCAGACTCGCTGTATAAATAAGGAAAGAATCTAAAAAAATCCAAAAAAAAAGCAAAGCGAACGTTCGCTCTGCTTACACAGGGGGAATACGAGAAAGTCTTACGTTATTTAATATAACCATCTTTCATAGATTATAAACCTATTTCTTTAATTTTTTTGTTGATTTAAATCATAGAGGAGGTTCATTGCGTGAAGGACGTCCTGTTCTGAGAAGTCACGGGCCTTTTTCAGTAAGAGCTTGGAACGTTTCACGCCAATTTCCTGAATGAGGCTAATTAATTCTTCATCCATTTCAGATGAGTTTTCCTCATGATTCTCCAACAATTCAGAGGCAGGGATATCAAGGACAGTTGAAATCTTAAGGATGGTATCCAATTCTGGAATACGTTCGTCAGTTTCATAACTTTCGAGAGTATGGACCCCGATTCTTGCTTTCATTGCCAGTTCTTCCTTTGTGAAGTTTTTCAACTCGCGGTATTTGCGGATATTGTTACCAGTGGACATAAACATACCTCCTCTGTTCTTTCCTATATTATACCACTTTAATGAGGGTGAAATTTCAAACGTTTTGAGAAGTTTAAGTTTACTTTGCTAAATAGCCTCTTTTATGGTAAAATCATTTATTGCGTGAAAAGAAGCGAATAATAAATAAATCAGGAGTTGTATAGCATGTCAGATAAGTTTCAAGAAGGTCAAGTATTAGAAGGTAAAGTTACAGGAATCCAGCCATACGGTGCGTTCGTTGCTCTAGATGAGAAAGTACAAGGTCTTGTACACATTTCAGAAGTAACTCACGGTTATGTAAAGGATATCAACGAGCATCTTTCTGAAGGCGATGAAGTGCAAGTTAAAATTTTGAACATTGATGAAAAGAGCAATAAGTATTCTCTTTCTATCCGTGCGACGCAAGAAGCTCCAAAAGCAGCTACACGCCGTCCGCGTAAGCAAGCAGCACCTAAACAAGAAGAGTCAACAGCTGGTTTCAACACGCTGAAAGACAAGTTGGAAGATTGGATCAAACAATCTGACGACCGCGAGAAATTCCGTAAATAAGAACGTTTTAAAGGATCAGCCCTAAGAAGGCTGATCCTTTTTTTGTAGATACCATTTGAAGGTTATTCCGCCGGATCAGAGGCCGGGGCGTCTTCATGCTCGGCAACCGGTGAAAAATAAAGAGATATGACGATAAGTCCGCTAATACCAACAAGTGTATAGATTACTCGTGCCAGCCATGCTCCTTGTTCACCACCTCCGAAAAGACCAGCAACAAGATCGTATTGAAACAACCCAATCAATCCCCAGTTGATTGCTCCAACAATGACTAAAAGAAGTGCTACACGATTTAACCAATTCATCCTAAACACCTCCTTTCCGTTATTGTTTATTAGCTTGAACACAGGGAAAAATATTATACGAATTGCATATCTTTTGAGAATCCACTGGATTTCGGGGATAATACCAACGTATGCTCAGTTTAGAAAGGGGAATTTCATTATGGATGCTTTTACGTTTCATAATCCGACGAAATTGATTTTCGGTAAAGATCAACTGAATCAGTTACCCTCCCAGTTACCAGCGGGTACTAAAAAAGTACTTGTTGTGTATGGTGGAGGAAGTATAAAGAAGAACGGTCTCTATGACCAAGTCATGGGTCAATTGAATGAGGCAGGTGTGGATATCCAGGAACTATCTGGTGTAGAACCTAACCCGAAATTGACCACTGTGGAAAAGGGAGTAGAGATCTGCAAAGAAGATAACATCGATTTCCTTCTTGCTGTAGGTGGAGGAAGTGTCATTGATTGTACCAAGACCATTGCAGCCGGAGCGAAATACGATGGAGCTCCATGGGATCTTGTTACAAGAGAAGCAAAGCCTGAATCAGCTCTTCCATTCGGAACCGTGCTGACCCTGGCAGCTACAGGGTCCGAAATGAATGCAGGTGCAGTCATAACGAATTGGGAAACGAATGAAAAGTATGGTTGGGGAGCGGCGCCTCTAACAAACCCGACTTTCTCTATTCTTGATCCTGCCTACACGGTGAGTGTTCCGAGAGATCAAACCATTTATGGAATTGTGGATATGATGACACACATGTTTGAACAGTACTTCCACAACCCAACACAGTCTCCGGTGCAAGACGAGATGGTGGAGGGGGTATTGAGAGCTGTCATGGAAACAGCTCCTAAACTGCTTGAGGACTTAGAATCGCTTGAGCATAGAGAAACCATTTTGTATGCCGGTACCGTTGCACTCAATGGCATGCTTCAAATGGGATATCGAGGCGATTGGGCCAGTCATAATATTGAACATGCAGTATCTGCTGTTTATGACATTCCACACGCAGGAGGCCTCGCTATCCTATTCCCGAACTGGATGAAACACAACTTGGAAGTCAACGAAGAACGTTTTGCTCGCTTGGCTACGAAAGTCTTCGGTGTAAATCCTGATGGAAAAGGAGATAAAGAAGTCGCTGAAGAGGGAATTAAAGCTCTACGTGCCTTCTGGAGTTCAATCGGAGCTCCTGAAACATTGGCTGATTATGATATTGGTGACGATAAATTCGATATCATCGTCGACCGTGCAATGAAACGAGGACCATTCGGAAACTTCAATCAATTGCATGAACAAGACGTTCAGAAAATCTTGGAGATGTCCAAATAAAAGATGTGAAAAATCGGAGGGGATCCCCTCCGATTTTTTTATCTATTTATTCAGCTGAATGCCAGGATACTTGAAGAATCAGTTTCGAGAATTTTATTGAGTGGGGGGCTGCGGGAATAGATCGCTTTCCGCGGAGCGCGGTGAGGCTCATCGGACTGCGTCCTGTGGGGTCTCACCCTGCACTTTTTCCCGAGGAGTCTCGCCATTCCCCTCCGCACCTAACGCTCCACCTGGGTAACGTCCCCTAAAACATCTTAAAACTGAGTCTTCAAGTAAAAGGAGTGTTTGTTTAGCTGATTGGTTATTATTGGGTGAATGATGTTCCGGAATTTTTACAGATGTATGAAACTTTCGCATGTATCCGTTTACAATTTCGCGATTGCTTGATTTGAAGGTAAGGTTTCGATAAAGTGAAATTGGTCAAGCAAAAAATGACGATTTGGAGGGTCATAAATGACACATGTTCGTTTTGATTACGAAAAAGCTTTGCCTTTCTTTGGTGAGCATGAACTTGAATACATGCAAGGAGCAGTATCTCTTGCACATAAATCCCTGCACGAAAAATCAGGAGCAGGAAGTGACTTCTTAGGGTGGTTGGATTTACCTGAAGGTTACGATAAAGAGGAATTTGCCCGCATTAAAAAATCTGCTGAAAAGATAAAATCGGACTCTGATGTCTTGTTGGTCATCGGAATCGGTGGATCATACTTAGGAGCACGTGCTGCGCTTGAAATGTTGAATCACAGTTTTTACAACGAGTTATCTTCTGAAGACCGAAACACCCCTCAAGTGTTCTTCGTTGGTAACAGCATCAGCGCACCATACATGAATGAACTATTTGATGTACTTAAAGACAAAGATGTTTCTGTCAATGTCATCTCTAAGAGTGGAACGACGACAGAACCAGCAATTGCTTTCCGTATCTTCCGTAAGTTCCTAGAAGAGAAGTATGGCGTAGAAGAAGCACGTAAACGCATCTATGCGACAACAGACAAGCAAAAAGGGGCTTTAAAGACACTGGCTAGTGAACAAGGCTATGAGTCCTTCGTCGTTCCTGATGATGTCGGTGGGCGTTACTCTGTTTTGACTGCGGTAGGTCTTCTTCCTATTGCCGCAAGTGGAATCGACATTGATGAAATGATGAAAGGTGCTCAGGCTGCTCAAAGTGAGTTGAGCACGGATAAGCTATCTGATAACCCGGCGTATCAGTATGCGGCTGTCAGAAACGTCCTTTATAACAAAGGAAAAACGATTGAAATGCTTGTGAACTACGAGCCATCTCTTCAATATTTTGCTGAGTGGTGGAAGCAATTGTTTGGAGAAAGTGAAGGAAAAGACCAAAAAGGAATTTTCCCTGCTTCTGCGAATTTCTCTACAGATTTGCACTCTCTTGGACAGTATGTACAGGAAGGGCGCCGTGATTTGTTTGAAACGGTCTTGAACGTAGAAACACCGTCTTCTGACATTACGATTGAGGAAGACAGTCAGAACTTGGACGGACTCAATTACCTTGCTGGATCAACAGTGGACGAGGTAAATGAAAAAGCTTACCTTGGAACAATGCTTGCCCACACAGATGGGGATGTGCCGAACTTGATCTTGCACCTGCCGAAACGCGATGCATATACGTTCGGTTATCTCGTGTACTTCTTCGAAAAAGCATGCGCTATCAGTGGGTATCTATTGGGTGTGAATCCTTTCGACCAGCCAGGGGTTGAGGCATATAAAGTCAACATGTTTGCCCTGCTTGGTAAACCAGGTTTTGAAAAAGAAAAAGAAGAACTTGAAAAACGTTTGAAATAAAAAGAAAAGCTCGGGTCCTCCAAAAAATGGATGACCTGAGCTTTTTTTGTTTGGGCATAGTAAGGAATAAAGGAGTGATGACAGTGATACCATTATCTTCACCAATTACAGGGCAAGTGTACACCTATAATGATGTGGAGAGTGAACTGAAAGCTCTCGGTTTTAAACTTTCCGATAACTGGGATTATGAACATGGATATTTTGATTATAAAATTGATGACCATGTAGGGTACCAATTTATCCGCCTTCCATTTGTGGTAACATCTGGCTCGTTGGATGCCCCTGGTGATTATGCCATGATTGAAATGAAAGAACCGTTCCTGCTTTCTCATAAATATAATCCAGGATTGGATGATAATGTGAAAGAAGGGAATTTTCGTGCGATTTTCGATCAGTTCCAGGAGCCGGTGGATAAAGACGCTTCTTTTCCTGAAGAACACATCAATAGGGGAAGAGAGCTGCTTGCTCAGGTTGAACAAGTGTTACTTTCGAAGGGGTGAAAAAACGACAAGGACATCCCCTTCCTCCAATACAATATCAGGGTGAAGGTCGAAAGAGAGATCTTCGCCTTTTTTTATGCCGATAATTTGATAATGTTCTTTCAAGTAATGTTCAAAAGCTTTGAGCATAGGTTGCCCAATCAGTTCACCACGAATAGTCTCTTCATGAAATTGTCGTTCAGTCAACAAATGAAGAAGAAGTTCAAAAGGTTTGACAGGATCGTTGCGATAGAGCTCCTGGTAAAAGAGGCTGCTCATAAAGTCATTAGAACGAATGATGGTATTGGCTCCTGCCCGTTCTGCATTAATCTTTTGCTTATCGGTGAGTACTTCTGCGATGATGAACAATCCTGGGTGGTGTCCTTTCAGTGAAACAATCTGATGAATGACGGTCTGATCAGACTGTTCTTCTTCCATAGATGGATCAGCGGTTATAATCGCCATTCTTGCTTCTCTTACATTTGCTTGTTCAAGCGTTTCTTCATTTGTGGCACTCCCGTTAATAAAATGAACACTGGATAAACGCTGATAAAATTGGTTCATCGTCCGGTCAATCAAAACGATTCTTTCTTGAAGGTTTTGTTCTTCCAACATGTCCAGCAAGTGGCGGGTCCGTTCATTCCAACCAACAAGGATTAAGTGATTGTTCCCTTTATAGGGGACCTTTCCTTCTGTTAAGTCTGTTTCATGTTTAACTGTAGAGGCTGAAAGTGTTGCCATATAGAAGGTCACAAGGCCTCCCCCTGATAGAATGAGAAGGATTGCGATGATTTTACCTGTTGCACTTAATGGGACATAATCACCATAACCCACGGTAGCACCTGTTACAAATGCCCACCAGAGACCATCAAAGAAAGTAGGGAAGTTCTGCGGCTCTATCATATGGATAATCAAACCGAATAATGACATGGTAAACAAAACGGTAGTCAATAACCGTAAAAACAGCGGCATTTGGAAGTATAGGCGGATTAAGGATTGCATGCTATACGCCCCTTTTTTATCTTCAGTATGGCTCTTCCCCTCCTTCCTCAAACATAAAAGGACTTCCTTAGTATAAGGAAATCCTTAGGAAATGGGGCTATGAAATTTTTTCTTTCAAATCTTTATAAACACAGGACCAGAAATCACGATTGTCACGATAAGCTTTAGTAATGAATGTAAGCATTTCCTTTCGTTTTTCATTAAAATCTTCGGTATTATGATCAGGCAGATTCGCTAATGAGTCATCTATAAACGCTTGGATCTCAGGAGCGCGTGGTCCCCAAGTCCCCACCTCATTCCCATTTGTGTCGATGAAAATAATGATAGGGATAGATCTTGATCGTCCGTTTGTTAAATATTGATCCATCAACTCTAAATTTTCATCCCGCAAAAGGAAGTGAACGGGAATGTGACCCTGCTCTGCAATTTTTAAGAAAATTGGCAGGTTCAGCATCGCATCCCCACACCAGTCCTCAGTAAGGACAATGGCACGTAATTTTTTGTTTTGCACTTTCTCAAATAGGGGCTGATCTTCAACGGGTACCGGGAAATTTTCATATATATAAATAAAGTCCTTTTGGTGTGTTTGCATCTGATCGACGTAGGTCTGTGCTGTCATTCCCTTATTAAACCAGTTTTCTAAGTTCATTCGTATTCCTCCTCTACAAACTCCGTACAAGATCATGTTCCCTCATTAGGCTTAGAATAAGCGTCTAATTATAATGGTATTCCTCTTTTTTGGTATGATAAAAGAAAAGGGGGATGATTATGGAAAAAGAACGATTGAATTTTTTAATGGAATTGCTGAACACACCTTCTCCATCAAGCATGGAGATGGAGATACAAAAAAGATGGATCAAAGAGATGCGTCCATATGCGGATGAAATCAAAACCGACCATGCCGGGAATGCGATCGCTGTATTGAATCCTGAAGCGGAATTCAAGATCCTGTTAGCCGGGCACTGTGATGAAATTGCTCTCGTCATCAACCGTATTGATGAGCAAGGGTATCTTCATTTTGACAAAATGGGAGGCATCAACCCGAAAGCAGCCGTGGGAATGAAGGTTAACATCCTTGGCTATACAAAGGAATTGACCGGAGTTATTGGAGTGAACGCTCAACACCATGGTGGATTGAAAGGTGATTTTGGTTTAGACGAACTTTTTATTGATTGTGGAGCTAAATCAAAGGAAGAGATGGAGCAGTTTGTCCAGATTGGCGATCTCGCTGTTTATAAAAGAGAGCCTGAGCTGCTGATGGATCGATACATAGCCGGACGTGGTCTGGATAACCGTACGGGACAATTCATCGTAGGTGAAGTATTGAGAAAGCTTTCTAAAGAGGATATTCAAGTTGGGGTCTATGCCGCAAGCACCGTTAATGAAGAGACGAACATGGGAGGGGCTTATTTCGCTGCAGCGGGCCTTGAGCCGACGATGGCCATTGCATGTGATGTGACGTTTGCTACTGATTATCCAGGGGTCAATAAAAATAAACATGGCGATGTACGTTTAGATGGAGGGCCTGTCCTGGCAAAAGGTGCACCGATCAACAGGAAGATTAATAAGCTTCTCGAAAGCACAGCCAAATCTCTTGATATGGACGTGCAGTATGAGCTGACGCCTCGAATGACAGGGACGGATGCGGATAAAATGAGGCTTACTGGTAAAGGTGTTCCGGTCAGTCTTGTTTCTCTGCCGCTCCGCTATATGCATTCTCCTGTAGAAACGGTTAGTGTAAAGGACATCGAAGAAGAGATCTCCTTGATGGTAGAAATGATTAAGAACATGACAGGAAACGAAAGTCTGAATCCGCTAGAAGAATAATCTTAACAGCACCGGGGAGTCTCCTCGGTGTTTTGTTTATTTAACGCATAATTGGAAAGAATAGCAGATATAATCTTCTATATTAAGGAGTGATCTGCATGGATCGGGAATTACTGCATCAACAAATTATGACGTTGAAGGGGAAAATTTGTGCTGGGCAGCTACAATTGCATGGGTATGATGAATACCTGCTCATGCAGCTTGATAAGGTGAAAGATAGTGAAGATGGTCTTGTCGATGTATCCACGGTTTCTTCAACTCTCCGTCTGTTTATAGATGCTACAGATAAAATGCAGTCTCCATCAGCTTAAATAACAAGGCGCATTTCTGCGCCTTGTTTATTTTTTATCATCATTCTTTAAGAAAAACCAGAGTGAACTCTATCAACAAAAATCAGTCACTAAACATTAAACTTGCGCGTTCAGAACGTTTTGTATAGAATAAAATTACAATAACATATCGATTCCATCTTCGGGGCAGGGTGCAATTCCCGACCGACGGTAAGAAGAAGTGAATTCTTTAAGTCCGTGACCCGTATGGTTTGACCATGCGGTGGACCCGGTGAAAGTCCGGGACCGACAGTTAAAGTCTGGATGGGAGAAGATGTCGAACGGAACTGGTAGCTTAAACACTACCTCTATTTCCTATGGACACGACCCTCTTAGCCCAAAAAAGTGCTACAGGGTTATTTTTATGTGTTTTTTAGGCCGTTTACCTTCATCTGGGATGTGAATCGATGTATAGATGAAGGAGGAGATTGATGATGAACTCTTACACAGGGCAATCATCTAAGCTGCAGAAGTTAGTCATTTTAGCGTTACTTGGTACGATATCCATGGTATTAATGTTTTTGAAATTTCCGCTTCCTTTTTTACCACCGTATTTAAAAGTGGATGTCAGTGACATTCCTGCTCTTCTAGCTGCGATATTATTTTCGCCGCTCGCAGGTATTGTTGTGGAAGCGTTGAAAAATGGTCTATATATGATTTTCACAGGAGTTTCTGATCCTATCGGGGTCGGAGCGAATTTCCTGGCCGGAGTCCTCTTCATTGTTCCGGTTGCCGTTATCTATCGTAGAGGAAAGACTATGAAATCACTCCTGATCGGTTTAATTTTTGGTTCCGTCTTTATGGCCGTTACAATGAGTGTGCTCAATTATTTCCTTATTCTTCCTGCATACAGCTGGTTTATGGGGTGGGAAACAATGAGCGCAGATGTGAAGTGGATGACAATTGTAGCAGGAATCCTTCCTTTTAATGTAATTAAAGGTGCTATAGCTGGTTCCTTGTTTATCATGTTATTCGTCAAAATGAAGGATTGGATTGAACAAAAAACTGTGCGACGACAGTCAGCCGCATAGAAAAGCGAGGGGATCACCCCCTCGCTTTTTTTTACCTATTTTTTTGGTCTTCTATTTCTTCCACTTTATAACGTGCTGTCGGCATAGCTTCTAAACGCTCAACTGGAATGGGTTCTCCTGACTTTTCACTCAGACCGTACCGACCCTCTTCCATACGCTGCAAGGCATCTTCTACTTCCATTAATTTTTCCCGTGCCTGCTCATAAAAGGTTTGTTCTTTCGCTCTCTCGAATTGATCCGTTCCCTGATCGCCAGGGTGATCAGCCACGCTTGATATTTCACCGGTTCGATCGTTTTCGTAATCTTCTTTAGCCTGGTCTTCCCTGTATTCTTCCATTTGTGATTCTGCTTCTTCTTTCATTTCTAAAAGGCGGTCCTTGAATTTTTGTTTTTGTTTATCATTCAACATTGTAACGTGACTCCTTTCGGGACTGTTCGGTTATTTTTTAGGGACGACTCCTACAGTACATCGGGATAAACACAATAATTCTTCAGCTTCATTAACAATTTGTATTTCCCATACCATCGTATTTTTCCCGATATGAGCAGGTGTAGCTGTTCCAGTTACATATCCATCGCGGGCACTTTTTATATGGTTGGCATTGATTTCTACTCCGAATACTTGCTGTTGATCAGGATCAATGTTCAGAAATGCCCCGATGCTGGCAGCGCTCTCGGCTAATGCCACACTTGCTCCACCATGTAGAAACCCCATAGGTTGATGAGTACGGTGATCGACAGGCATACGAATTTGCACCTTCGTCGCATCTGCCGTCACAACTTCCATCCCTAGTGCTTCCATCAATGTATTCTTCATCATAGATTGATTCATTTTTCATCCCGTCCTTTTTGTATTATTCCCATTGTAAAAATGGTCAAACCTTCATGTTACACACTGAAAATATAAATGACTTGTTCAACAATCTGGCAGGTTTCTTGAAGACTCAATTTCGAGAAGTTTGTTGAGTGGATGGGGCTACGGGGAATAGCTCGCTTTCCGCGGGAGCGCGATGAGCCTCCTCAGGCTGACGCCTTCCGGGGTCTCACCTAGCACTCTTTTCCCGCAGGAGTCTCGCCATTCCCCTCCGC
>NZ_JAYLVQ010000019.1:0-36217 GCF_035818575.1 Halobacillus sp. HZG1 | reverse complement strand
TGAGCCAGGATCAAACTCTCCATAAAAGTTAAGTTTGACTTGCTCATTTGCACACCGAATGTGCTTTGTTTCAAATCTCTTCTATAAAGAAGAAATGTTTTGACGTACTGGTTGGTTCGTTCAGTTTTCAAAGATCAAATGAATCATGGTGGGCCTGAGTGGACTTGAACCACCGACCTCACGCTTATCAGGCGTGCGCTCTAACCAACTGAGCTACAGGCCCCGATGACATTCAATAAAATGGAGCGGGTGAAGGGAATCGAACCCTCATCATCAGCTTGGAAGGCTGAGGTTTTACCACTAAACTACACCCGCAAGTGTATCATGTTGTTATTTAGGATTTCGATGGTCGGGAAGACAGGATTCGAACCTGCGACCCCTTGGTCCCAAACCAAGTGCTCTACCAAGCTGAGCTACTTCCCGTTAATGGCGCGCCCGAGAGGAGTCGAACCCCTAACCTTCTGATCCGTAGTCAGACGCTCTATCCAATTGAGCTACGGGCGCATTAAAAAAGCGACATTTAATATGTTAACATCTTTTGTGTTTTGACGCAAGAACTTTTTTAAAAAAGTTGGTGCGGCCGAGAGGACTTGAACCTCCACGGGATTACCTCCCACTAGGCCCTCAACCTAGCGCGTCTGCCGATTCCGCCACGACCGCAAAATTGCTGTAGTAAACAATGGGATGCTGATCATGATAATTGGATAATGCGGGTGGAGGGACTTGAACCCCCACGCCGTGAAGCACTAGATCCTAAATCTAGCGTGTCTGCCAATTCCACCACACCCGCATAATAAATGGTGAGCCATGAAGGATTCGAACCTTCGACCCTCTGATTAAAAGTCAGATGCTCTACCAGCTGAGCTAATGGCTCCTATTAAAGGAATCTGTAACACTCAATGATGATGTTGTTTTTTTGAAGCACAAGAAACATCATATAACTTATTCAGCTTTTTGTCAACTCTTTTTTGAAAAGAAAATGGCTGGGCCAGCTGGATTCGAACCAGCGCATGACGGTACCAAAAACCGTTGCCTTACCGCTTGGCTATGGCCCAAAAAGAGTGGCGGTCCGGACGGGACTCGAACCCGCGACCTCCTGCGTGACAGGCAGGCATTCTAACCAACTGAACTACCGGACCTTTATAAGATTAAGTGACCCGTACGGGATTCGAACCCGTGTTACCGCCGTGAAAGGGCGGTGTCTTAACCACTTGACCAACGGGCCAAAAATAAATGGCGGAGAAGGAGGGATTTGAACCCTCGCGCCGCTTACGCGACCTACACCCTTAGCAGGGGCGCCTCTTCAGCCACTTGAGTACTTCTCCGTAATGGCTCCAACGGTAGGATTCGAACCTACGACCGATCGGTTAACAGCCGATTGCTCTACCACTGAGCTACGTTGGAATAATTCGTAATGTCTGTTGCTGTTTTATCAGCGACGTTTTATATCTTATAACATTTCGTCCTTGGTGTCAAACCTTTTTTTCATGAAATTTTAAGTTGTTTTCATGCGCTTTTTGGCTTGTTTTGTTAGGACTTAACTAATTTAACATGTGGTCCTTCGTTCGTCAATGGAAAATTTACTTCTTTTTTAAATTCCCTTTACATTTCCCACAACCGAAGCGTTTTGTATCTACCCGTCTTTTCCGCTTGTATGTCTGACCGCATTTTGTACAAACATAGTGATGGAAGTTCCCATTCTTTTCAGAAGGTAAGGCTGAGCAGTGCCGCGGGGATCCTGTCTTTTTTAATAGTGCCTTGAACTCAGGATCACGATGTCCAAAACCCTTTCCTTCAATATGAAGGTGGTAATGACAAAGTTCATGTTTAATGATGCCTTCTAATTCGACACCATCTAATTCTACTATATATTTCGGATTGATTTCAATCACTTTTTTAGAAGGAATGTATCTCCCTCCTGTTGTCCGAAGACGAGGGTTGAAGTATACATCATGATCAAAAGGCTTGTCAAAGTATGTTTTCGATAATTCATCCGTCCATTGCCGCAATTCCTGATCCGTCATAGGAACACCTCCCTTGTCCTTTGCATACTGTATCATAAGAATGAAAAAAGTTGAATATGAAGGAGATGACTTCTTATGCCTTCCTGGTTGAAGAACCAAATGACGAAAGCATTCTTGAACAAAGATAAATATCAGATTAAAATGCTGAATCAATGTTGGTATTATTATCAGCACTTATACAAATAAAAACTACCCGGAAAGTTACTTCTCTCCAGGCAGTTTCGTATAGGATTACCCTTTATTGAGCATCGTTAAAGCGATCCTCTGTTTTTGTACATCCACTTGCTCGACCCAAACCGTAACGACGTCCCCTACCGCCACCACATCCATTGGGTGTTTGACAAATTTGTCAGCGAGCTTCGAAATATGGACAAGCCCATCTTGTTTCACTCCAATATCCACGAAAGCACCGAAGTCTACTACATTTCTTACGGTACCCTCAAGTTCCATCCCCTGTTCCAAATCTTCCATTGAGAGAACATTCGTTTTCAACAACGGCTTAGGAAGGTCATCCCTTGGATCCCGGCCAGGCTGAACGAGAGATTTCACAATATCCTGCAGCGTCAATTCACCAATGTCCAGTTGTTCCGCTACAGATGATGTGTCCACACTCTTCAATTCTTCTGCTAACTTGTCCGTTCCGATATCCTCTGTGGTAAATCCGAACTTCCTCAACAGTTCCCTTGTCGCTTTGTAACTTTCCGGGTGAATCGGTGTGCGATCCAGAGGTTCTTTCCCATCCAGGATTCTTAAAAAGCCGATACTTTGCTCAAATGTCTTTGCACCTAAGCGTGGAATATCTTTGAGTTCGGATCGTTTCGTAAACTTCCCTAACTCCTCCCTCTTTTTCACGACATTGTTCGCAACGGTCTTGCTGAGCCCCGAGACATACTGCAACAGAGATGAAGAGGCTGTATTCACATTCACCCCTACTTGGTTTACCGCCGTTTCGACAACGAACGTCAAGGATCCATTCAGTTTTTTCTGAGTAACATCGTGCTGGTATTGACCAACCCCGATCGATTTAGGATCAATTTTCACAAGTTCTGCTAATGGATCCTGAACACGACGAGCAATGGATACCGCACTTCGCTCTTCCACTTGAAAGTCAGGGAATTCTTCACGTGCAAGCTTCGAGGCCGAGTACACACTTGCGCCTGCTTCATTCACAATCATATAAGAAGCGTTCAACTGATGTTTTTGAATCATATCTGCAATGAACTGTTCTGTTTCTCTGGAAGCCGTTCCATTCCCAATTGCCATCAGTTCAATGTCATACGCATCCATAAAGGCAAGAATCTTTTTCTCCGCACCTGCCGTATCATTTCTTGGTGCAGTTGGATAGATGACCCCGATATCCAGCACTTTCCCCGTCTCATCCACGACAGCAAGCTTACAACCGGTCCGGTAGGCTGGGTCGACGCCCAGAACCACTTTCCCTTTCAAAGGAGGCTGCAGCAAGAGGTTTCGAAGATTACTGGAGAAAACTTCAATCGCCTGTTCTTCCGCCTGTTCAGATAATGCCCCCCGGATCTCTCTTTCAACAGATGGCTGGATTAATCGCTTATAACTGTCCTGGATCGCTTCTTCCAGGATGGAACGGATCTTCCCAACCGTATGGCGCTTAATGACGCTTCTCTCCAAATATTGAACAATTGCTTCTTCAGGAGGCTGAACGGAAACCTTAATAACCTCCTCTTTTTCCCCACGGTTAAGAGCAAGGACACGATGCGACACGATGGAACGAACAGGTTCTTGATAGTCATAGTACATTTCAAAAATGCCTTTTTCATCTTTATCTGCTTTCTTTTCGGATGAAGCAATGACACCCTTATCGTGCGTCTGCTTTCTAATCTTTTCTCGATATGTAGGGTCATCGGAAATCCACTCGGCGATGATATCATTCACCCCGGCCTGAACATCTTCAACTGAATTCAGTTCGTGTTCATCAGAAAAGAAGGCTTCTGCTTCTTTCTCAAAATCGATGTCCTTCTGTTCCCAAACTTGAGTCGCGAGAGGTTCTAAGCCTTTCTCTTTGGCAACGGTCGCTCTTGTCCGACGTTTTTGTTTATAAGGCCGGTACAAGTCTTCCACCTTTTGTAGTTTTTCGGCAGATTCAATCTCGCGGCGTAAGTCTTCGGTCAGTTTGTCCTGTTCATCAATAAGGCGGATAACTTCTTCCTTCCGCTGAACAAGATTTGTAACATAATTCCACTGATCTTCAATGTCCTTGATCTGCACTTCATCCAAGCCGCCGGTAAGTTCTTTCCTGTATCGGGCAATAAACGGAACGGTATTTCCTTCTTCAAGCAATTCAATGACTTGTTTGATTGTCTGATCTTTCAATTTTGTCTGTTTAGCTACGAGCTTCATAAGCTCTGTATTTTTGTTGTTTTCACTCATCTACGTGACCTCCTTCAATGACGTCTCATCCATTGTATCAAATTATAAAAGAGAATACTTAAAGACTCCCGTGTACCAATTATGTATTAGCTCCCTTTAGTTGATGACTCGGTTTCGAGACTTTTGTGTGATTCTAAGCGCTCCGGGAAAAGGTTCGCTTTCCATGGGGCGGGCGATGAGCCTCCCGCGTAAAGCGAGCTATTCCCCGGAGTCCCCCTTTACTCATTCAAAGTCTCGAAACTGAGTCTTCCACAATCCTTCCATATTCTTTAATAAATTTATGATAAATGGTTCATACAAACACAATAAAACCCTCCATTCTCCCATACGGTTTGAATGAAGGGTTTTAATTATATGCCATGGCAATCAGGGTAATATCGTCATCACGCGATTGACCATATAATTCTTTATATTGTTGCGTGATTTGCTCAACGTTCTTGGAATGAGTGAGGTTCGAAGACAGACGACGGTCATTGACTCCGTCTGAAAACATCAGGAATATCATCCCTTTCTGCACTGTTCCACGGGAGATTCTCAACTTTCGTGGATAACCTGATAAGTAACCAGCCAATGGAATGTTACGGTTACGCTTACCATCCGGGTCCACAGTAATCACTCCGATGTTACCAATAGATGAATAAGAGTAAGTACGATTGTCAAAGTCAATCCTTAAAATCCCCAGGACGACTCCTCGTTTCCCTACCAACACCTCATTACATTTTTTGATGAGAGCTTCCAGCGTCAAATCTGGATGTTCCTCTATCACTTCCATCACCGCTTTGGACGATTCACGGGCCATTTCTCCACTACCGAGACCATCGGCGAGGGCACAAAGGAATGCATCGTCCGTTTCCTTGTAGAAATAGCTGTCTCCGCAGTAATAATTCCCTTTTTTGGCTTTTTGGAAAATAGACAGATCCACCCGTTTATTCTCCTTTTCCACTAGAATACCTCGACGGATTCAGACTGAAGGGCTTCTCTCAGTTTTCTCAATGCCCGTCTTTGCAAACGGGACACGTGCATCTGGGAGATTCCCAGCCGTTCACCTGTATCTTTCTGACTCATGTTCTCAAAGTACGTACATTGTAAGATTTCCTGTTCACGTTCGCTAAGGATTGGGAGAATCTTCTCCAGGAGCATTCTCTGGTCGATGTTGGAATAACCATCTTCCTGATTTCCAATTAAATCAAGGATGGTGACGGTGCTTCCGTCAGAGTCAGCTTCAATCTTACGGTCAACAGAAAGAGCTTTATAACTTTTGCCCATTTCCATCGTTTCAAGGATATCCTCTTCAGATACTTCCAACTCATCGGCAATTTCTTTAACGGAAGGAGAGCGTTGTAAAGTGTTTGTCAGCTCTTCCGAAACCTTTTTGATTTTCGGTCCAAGTTCCTTGATTCTACGTGGGACATGAACACTCCATGTCTTGTCACGAATAAACCGTTTGATCTCACCAATGATTGTCGGAATAGCAAACGATTCAAAGGACTTGCCGAAATCGGCATCATATCTTCTGATTGCCGCCAACAGTCCCAGCATGCCGACTTGAACCAAGTCTTCATGGATGGTGCTGTTTTTTGAGTATTTACGAGCAATGGATTCTACAAGATCCTTATAAACGAGGACGACCTTCTCCTGGATTTCTTCATCTCTCGGATTCTCTTGTAAATAGGCGATCCATTCGTAAACTTCCTCATTGTGGTGTTGTGATTTGGTCGCCATCTTGACCCACCCCGGTTTCATGGAGATATTTTGTCATAAGGACAATGACTCCATATTTGCTATTGATTTCAACTTTGTCCATCAGAGCGTCAATGAGAAACAGGCCAAAGCCTCCTTCGCGCAGTTCTTCGATATCATCATCTTGTTTATAAGGACCGATATCTTCCTTAATTTCACCCAGGTTAAAGCTTCCTCCATGGTCAGCGACCATTACTTCAAGCCTGTCCTGATAAACACCGAAACCGATGGTGATTTCACCTTCGCCTGTTTCTTTGTATGCATGTTTGACAGCATTTGTAATCGCTTCTGAAATGGCTACTTTCAAATCCTCGATATCTTCGTACGTGAATCCCATTCGGTTGGCAATCCCTGATATACTCAGACGGACGACACCGATGTATTCCGCTTTGGCAGGTACCTTCACTTCAACAAAATCAAATGGTTCCATGTTTACATTCCACCTTGTACTGTAGACTCGATGTTAATAATTTCTGTCAATCCCGTAATCTTGAAGAGGCGGTAAACACGGTCCTGCATATGGACAAGGCGCATCTCTGACTCATGCTCCTTCGTTGATTTCAAGGCACTGATGAAAACACCAAGACCTGTGGAGTCCATGTAATTCACATCTTGAAAATCCACTTCTACAACCTGGCCTTTTTCCTTCGTCAGTGGCAGCAGTGTATCTTTTAATTTAGGCGCTGTGAATGCATCCACTTCTCCGGTAAGGACGACATTTGAGACACCTTCATTGTTCGTAACATCTATAGATAAATTCATCATAATCCCTCCCAATGTTTCCTAAAAAACGTACTACATAATTGCTTACCCTGCTTATACAGTCATTAAACGTTTCTTCTTAAAATAATCAAGGTGAAGTCATCTCTCAACTGGAAGTCCTGCAGACGCTCAAAGTGTTTATACACTTGGTCCACAATTCCTTGTGCAGGGAGATGGGAATATTGCTTGATGACATGCAGGATTTCTTCCTGATCGATGAAACGGTCCCCTTGGCGACATTCTGTTACCCCATCAGTCAGAAGGATGATCATATCTCCTTTTTCCACTCTCTTTTCGTACTGCTTATACGTAACCTCAGGGGATACGCCGAGTACAAGCCCTGGCACATCGATCTCCTCAAACTCATCACGATCTTTATGATAATAATAACCCGGTTCATGACCGGCTGATGAGAAAGTAAACGTATGCTCGTTCGAATTATACAAACCGTAGAACATCGTAATGAACATGCTTGCATCTACGTTCCGTTCAACCACACGGTTCAAACTGCCCAGTATGACACTAGGGTCTGTCCGCATCCCTGAAAAACTGTCCATGGAATACTTGATCATCGACATACAGAGTGCAGCAGGCACACCTTTACCTATGACATCGGCGACAGCAATTCCAAGACTCCCTTTTCCATCGTGGACGAAGTGATGATAGTCCCCGTTCATCTGCTTGGCAGGAACACTCAAAGCCCCTACATCAATGTCAGACAAATCCGGTTTCACTGTCGACAATAACGTTTTTTGCATATTGGCAGCGACGGAAATTTCCGATTTGAGTTCAAGCTGCTTTTCCCGCAGCGTCTGATACTCCTGGTAAGCCAATCCATAAGAAATCATGGTTTCCAGAAGAAAGTTCATAGATGACTGAATATAGTCAGGCATATCCGGGTATATTTCTTGTAGCGATTGGATATGGACATTGATGATCTCTTCCGGCGAAATGTTCTGCTGCATGGAATGCTTACTGAACTGTTCCGCTTGGTATAGAGCTTGCTCATCCTCAGTCTTAATATACTCTTGTAATAGTTCTTTATAATTTTCTAAATCGAGTTTCAATGTGTTCATTCATCTTACCTCCTTTACCGGAGCCATTTGACGACAGTGATTTCTGTACCTTCACCTTCTGCTGATACGATATCAAAGTCATCCATTAACCGTTTCACTCCTGGCAGCCCTGCTCCGAGCCCTCCTGAGGTAGTGAACCCATCTTCCATAACTTGACTGATATCTTTAATTCCAGGTCCTTCATCCGTAGCGACGATCCGGATTCCTTTTTTATTCATGTCTTCGAGTGCTTCGAAACAGACCTTGCCTGTTCCTGCATATAAATAAATGTTCCGTGCCAGTTCAGAAATGGCCGTGGCAATCCTTGCTTGATCGACAGTCCCGAAGCCGATCTTTCTGGATATATCTCGTCCAAGTTGCCTGGCTCCGACGATGTCCCATTCCTTTTTAATGTTGACACAGGATTGAAAGTCCATATTCACTCCTCCAATTCCTGGCGAAGTTTGATCAATCCTTGTTCTAGATCTAACGCAGTCGGGACATCCTGCATGTGTATACCTAGGTCAATAAGAGTCATTGCAACTGCCGGTTGGATCCCCGTCAAAACAACTTTGGCCCCCATCAAATCCGACATCGTCACAACGTCTCCCAAAACTTTAGCAATGAAAGAATCGATGATATCAACGGATGTCAAATCAATGACGACACCTGTCGCTCCGCTTTCATGAATCTTGCTCAAAAGATCTTCTTGGAACTGGATAGCCGTCTGGTCATCCAAATCGATTTGTATGGAAATGAGTAAATAGTTGTGAAGCTTTAAAATAGGTATCCTCATGTTTTCACTCCCTATCTAGCGAATCAATTAGTTTTTCGATGTCTTCATCGTTGTTCTGGGTTTCTTCAATACGACGATTTGTTAATTCTAATGCTGTTTGGAAACCTTTGCGCAATGAACTCTTCGTAGGGAACTTGCCTAAATCGATGCCGAGGTTCACAATCGTCTGTGCTATTTCAGGACGGATTCCCACTAAAATGCATCGGGAACCGATCAGCCTTACAGCCTCAGCTGCCTGGATTATGTGATGGGCGACCATCGTATCGACAACCGGAACACCTGTAATATCGATCAATACAACTTCGGCGTTATGTTTGATTACACCGTCCAGAAGATTCTCCATGATTAACTTGGCCCGCTCCGTGTCGATGGTCCCGATCAGAGGCATGATCGTAATGTTCTCCATCACAGGGATTAAAGGCGCGGAAAGCTCTTGTAAAGCCACCCTTTGCAAGGAAACGATGTGCTCCCAGCTCCCTGAATATTCATTCACAAGACGGTTGATGATCGGATCGACCCACCCATCTACTTTACGAAGGACCTCGGAAAAGTAATCGGAGTCGATTTTTTCCGATTGTTTGAGGATGAAATCTGTCACCACACGCCGGAACACTTGCATCCCGTCCGTTAAATAACTCAACGGCCACCCGAGATTGATCAGGCGTTCAGAGAAATCATCCAGGTCAGAAGATAATCCCTGCTTCTCAATACTGGAAAAAATCACGTTGACAAATTCACGGTTCGTACTTTCGAACATTTCATCAGAAATCGTCGATGTATAATCATTCTTCTTATGTGTGTTGACTTCCTCCAACCACATTTTGACAATGTCATCACTATGTTCTACTACTACATTTTTCAGTCTTTCGTCCATTATCTAAACCTCCGCCTCATAACCCTCTATTGTTCGTCCTTATACTATCTAAGTATAATTTTATCAGAAAAAGACTTCCTTTTACACCATTTGCCTTCGTTCTCGTCACAACGGCATTTACACAAGAGTATCTTTCCCATACCCTCTGTAAAATGACAAGTTTCTATTTAAAAATCCGGGAATAAAAAACACGCCATCAACGATACCCTGTCTATCCCCATTATAAACTACAAAAGCACAAAAAAATAAAGTTACCTTAAAAAGGTAACTTTATTTCATCCACGACGTACATTCCGATTAAAAGTCGATCAAACCGAGGCTGATCTGCAAGGCTTTGTTGACCTGCTGCATCATCGGTTCATCAAGTTGAGTAATCTTATCGGTCAAACGCTGCTTGTCAATCGTTCTGATCTGTTCCAGTAGGATTACAGAATTTCGCTCGAACCCATATTTTTCTGCATTAATTTCGACATGTGTTGGAAGTTTGGCTTTTTGTATTTGCGCTGTAATCGCGGCTACGATCACGGTAGGGCTAAAACGATTACCAATATCATTTTGAAGGACGAGTACAGGACGAACCCCGCCTTGTTCTGATCCCACAACTGGGGACAAATCAGCGAAATAAACGTCACCTCGTTTGACTATCACTGGCTTCACACCCCGCTCACTAGTTGCTCCAGGGTGTGTTCGGCCTCCTCTTCAGCTTGAAACGCTTCTGAAGCGATATTTAAATTGATTTTCGCCATTTCCATGTAGCCTCTACGCATGGATTCTCTAATATGTCGCTGTTTCTTCTCACGCAAATACATTTTCGTTGCTTGACACATGAAATCGCTCCGATCACTGTTATCGAGTTGAATGAAGCCATCCACTTCATTGAGTAGGTTATCCGGAATCCGGATGACAATCTCCTGCATGCTATCGGACAAAACCATACACCTCCACCATCTTCTCTCAAAAGAAACCAGTCAATTAGTCCACTCTAATCTTATCAAACGGGAGTGTCCATTGCAAAGGAGTGTTGGAATTTTTTCGTGAATTATGAAAGCTTTTATCCTTACATCGGGAGAATTGTCCGAAAACGGGAAGATTCCTCACAGCAAGGAATTTCTTACTTCTACCGTTCTCCCACCTTCCTGAAAAACTCTCGGCACCCTTTGGCTGATCATGCAGGGAATCTCATAATTGATCGTTTCGAGATGCTCTGCTATTTCATCAGCTGAAATTTCTTGATTCCCTTGTTTACCAATTAAGGTAACCTTTGTCCCTATAGGATATTCCTGATCCAGCCGAATCATGAATTGATCCATGCAAATTCTTCCGACAATCGGCTGCCGTTTCCCGTCGACCAGAACCTCAGCACCTTGAAGTTTACGGATCCATCCATCCGCATAACCAAGCGGAATGGTGCCGATCCACTCTTCTTTTTCCGCAGTGTAGGTAGCCCCATAACTGATCGATTCTCCAGCCTCTATTTTTTTGACATGGATTAACCGGCTCGTCAGAGAAAAAGCAGGTTTCAAGTCGATCGGCCGTTCTTTTTTGACATGGGGGGAGGGATAAAGTCCGTACATACTGATACCAAACCGGACAAAATGGTCCATCCGCTCCGGCACCCTCATACTTGTCGCACTGTTACTTGTATGAATTTCGACATCTTCTACCCAATTCCTCTTAAAATACGAAAACATTTCGTCCCAGCGCTCTTGTTGTTCATTAAAATACTGTGAGTCTTCCTCATCCGCTGTAGCAAAATGCGTGAATAAAGCTTCCAAATGAAACGCGGCGGTTTCTGTAAGAAAAGAAAGGATCCCCTCTAATTCTGCAACCGTCCGTACACCGATCCGCCCCATTCCTGTATCGATTTTCAAATGAAGTTTTAATGGAGCAGTGTCCTTTAAAACTTCTGCTTCCTCAAGCCAACCTTTTTGGAAGACCGTCAATGCGATGTTGTTTTCAGCAGCAACGGCCGCATCCTGAGGACGTGTCCAGCCCATGACGAGGATCGGGGCATCAATTCCTGCTTTTCTCAGTTTCAATGCTTCGTCTAATAGTGCGACGGCCAGACTCTTCGCCCCTGCTTTCAAAGCGGCCCTTGCGACTTGAACATCACCATGTCCATAGGCGTCCGCTTTGACTACCGCGCAAATGTCTGTTCCATTTTCCAATCGTTGTTTCAATTGCTGTATATTATACTCAATCGCCGTTAATTCAACCTCTGCAATTGAATCTCTATAATACGTATCCCATGCCACTTTGATCCGCTCCTCTCTCTATCTTTTTATTATTGAATGAGAAGAAGCGGGTGTCAAATACATAAAAGAAGCAGGAATAACGGTTAGGTTTGATGATTAAGCTACGGAAATTAGAGGCTCTCAGAATTCCGGAGAGTGAAGCTTAAGAGGGAGATCTTCCTCCTCAGTAGAAGACCAAAAAATAAAGCAGACCGTTAAGCCTGCTCCTTCCAATTTTATTTCACCATCGCAGCTGTGTTGATTGAACTTGCGACAGCGACCATTTCATCCTGTGTCAATTCATTGCTCGCAAGTTGATAGGTCGTTCCATTGTGGTTCCATTCCAGACGGTTATGTTCGAAGGCTGCAAACACCCCGTCCCAAAGCTGGACAGGCTCACCGTTCACCTGGACAGAGTATTGAGCACTTGCCGATTGCACTTCCGCTTTTTCCTGGACCAATGTGAAGTTCTTATCCCCTGCATAAGTCATGATGAATCGTTTCCCATCTTCCGTCTTCACTTCACGCTCGTCTGCAAGTTCAGCACCGAACGTTTCTTGTGGGTAAAGGACCTCCTCAAGCTCTTCCCCTTCCATGTTGGCAACAGGGGCTTCCGTCGGAGCCATGGCCATATTCTTATCGACATCAAAGTCTTCCTTCTTCATCGAATCGTCTTTCGCAAAGTTCGCGAATTGAACTTCTACGAGAGCATTCATATCCTGATCGAACACTTTCACCATTACAGGGTGGTACGTTTTCTTATCAAAATAAATCTCCTGGAACGGCAGGGTCTTGTTATTCTGATAATTTGTCTTCGTCTTGAACACAAAGTAGTTTTCGGAAGCATTGAATTCTGCATCCGGATCCGCTTTGATATCATTCAGCAGCGAAGCATAGAGGTAAGGTTGACTTGTGTTCTGAGGCCATTCGCTTTGGAACTTGAAGCTCTTGTTCAAGGCTGGCGTCAGGACATACACGCCGCTGTCATTTTTCAAGATGATCTGGCTTCCTTTTTCATCCTGGTCATTTTGAAGCTTCACGCGGTAAAAATCATCCTTTTTATGCCACACTTGAATGTTGTATTTCTGTTCTTCCTTCCCTGTACGCATCTTCATATTCGCTTCGGTCTTATATCCAGCCATTTCTTCCGACTGTTTTTCAAGCTTCTTGACGACATCTTCTTTTGATTGTGAGCCACAAGCTGTCAAAGCACCTAAGACGAACAGGCTGAACAACAGGATCAGAAAACGTCTTTGCATAAGACTCAACTCCTTTGTCTCTACTTAAGGACAAAGGGAACGTATGATATGGATTAAGAAGAAAATGTACGGAACGTCCGGGACAAACCTTCAATGACGTCAGAGGCGAGTAGGTCAACCTTCGAATGTCCATCCTGCACAAGTAAATCAGCCGTCGCTCCATGAAGGAAACAGCCATTGCTTAAGGCATCCAACACCTGTTCTGCCTGCATCATCATGCTGAGCAGAATACCAGAGAGAACATCACCGCTTCCGCCTTTAGCGAGGCCTGCATTGCCTGAGACGTCTACCCGCTGTTCACCATCAGGACCTGTGATAATTGTCGAAGGTCCTTTCAGAACGAGGTACACGCCGTGCTTTTCAGCGAATTCTTTTGAATAGGAAAAAGGAGCACGCAAAATCTCCTGGATGGAAAGATCCGTCAAGTGGGCGAACTCACCTGGGTGAGGCGTCAGAACGGTCGGAACTTCCCTTTTTTTCAACTCTCCAAGGAAATCTTTTAAAAGGTACAACCCGTCGGCATCCACCAATAGTGGAGTGTCTTGTTCTCGGACCACCCGCTCCACCACTGTTGACTGCATAGAGCCGCGGCCCAATCCCATACCGACAGCAATCCCATCATATCCTTCCAAATCCGGGACTCGTCCTCCATCTTCCCCTTCTACAAAAGTCGCTTCCTGCACATACGGAGAGATCGCAGGAACTGCTTCAGCATCCGTGGATACCGCAATCAACCCCGACCCGCTCCGCAAAGCAGCTTTCGCCGTCATGGCGACAGAACCGGGCATCAAGCGAGACCCTCCGATGATCAACCCTTTTCCGTGCGATCCTTTATGCGAATGAGCCTCTCGTTCAGGCAAGGTTCTTTTGACATCAGCTCTACTCCAAAGCTTCCTCCGGAGATCCGGAAGTTGTTTAAGGGGGAGGCCGATTTCTACGACGGACCATTCGCCGTAGTATGGCTGCGTGTGCTGTAAAAAGGCACTCTGCTTCGGAGCTTCAATGATTGAAGTGTAATGAGCCTGAAATGCCTCAAAAACCTCCACCCCTTCATCAGCCGGCACACCAGAAGGCAGGTCGACCGCAAGCCTTAAGATTGACTTCTCGTTACAGAGACGGACAATATCCGCGTAGGGCTCTCTCAGCCGCCCTTTCACTCCGATCCCCAACATCGCGTCGATGCATACATCTGCACGACATAGAGAAGTATTCAAGTCTTCCGAACTCTTCAATAGTCTGTACGGGTGACCAGAAGCTTGGAATATCCTCTTGTGTGCTTCTGCATCTCCAGTGATCTTTGCGTCCGGAACGACTTGCCAGGCCTCCACATCGTATCCAAGGTTCAACAATGTCCTGGCAATGACGAAACCATCGCCGCCATTATTGCCAGCACCCATCAGGACGACAATCGCATGCTCTTTTTGAATGTGGCGGAGCAGGTCATACGTAACCGCTCTCCCGGCATTCTCCATGAGCATCTTCCCATCTAGTCCAGCGGCTTCCATGGCCACTCGATCCCGTTCGTACATTTCTTGTGCGGTAACAATATCCAATTCGTTCCCTCCTACCCGCATTACAATGTTATGAGACAACCTATGTAATTATGTCTGCCCTCCTATACCTCCCTAGCACTCTTCTAAAACTACCTGGGCAATGGCATGCTCTGAACTATGGCTGATCGACACCCACACTTGATAACGATCGTAACCTTTCGCCCTCATTACAGGAGCCCCTGTCGTTTCATTTGATAAAATCTCAACATCATGGAAACCAAGCTTTCCGATTCCCGTTCCTGTCGCTTTGGCAAAAGCTTCTTTCGCTGCAAACCGGCCCGCCAGGTATTCCACTTTCCTTTTTTCATTTAACGTTTTATAACGGAGATGTTCCTCTTCAGTCAGTATTCGTTGAACAAAGCGTTCTCTTCGCTTTATACTTTGTTTAATACGATCCAATTCAATAATATCCACACCGATACCTTTGATCACCATTCATCTTCCTTTTCATTAACAATCTATGAACAGTATACCCGAATCTTTTCACGGTAAAAAAGAATACGAGGAAGCGGCATGGATTACATTATATTAGGAGTCCAATGAATAGGAGTACGCTCCCTTCAAAGAAGGGCATCGTTTCGCAGCTTCTGTGAAGATGAATGGAGTTCAGGTAACGAATGTAATCTTGAACGAAAAAAGGAGATTAGTCATGTTTGTACGAACGGAAAGTTTTAAAGAATTTCTACGATTTTATCCGATTGTTTCATTCCTTGTCGGGCTTCATTTCTTTTTATGGCTGTTGATGGACTTTCTTCAGCTTGGTTTCGCCGTAGACTTGAAGGAATGGGGCATTGGGATGAATGCCCTGATTTTGAACGGGGAATACTGGCGCCTTGTCACTCCGATTTTCTTACACGGAGATTTCACCCACGCACTGTTCAACTCCTTTTCCCTCGTCCTCTTCGGACCGGCCCTTGAGCAGATGTTAGGAAAAGGAAAGTTTGTCATCATGTATTTATTTGCCGGAATTGTCGGCAACCTGGGGACGTTTATCGTTAATCCCGATGCCTATTATTGGCACCTTGGAGCATCAGGCGCTATCTTCGGTATCTTCGGCGTTTATCTATTCATGATCATGAACCGGAAGCACTTGATTGATACAGCCAATTCGCAAATCATTCTCGCCATCTTTGCCATCGGTTTATTCATGACTTTTGCACGGCCGAACATCAATATCTTCGGCCACTTATTCGGACTGATCGGAGGATTTGCCATTGCACCCGTTATCCTGAAAAACGCCCGCCGCTTTTCTTTATGGCAGGTCCGCACCCGTCATTCACGATCGGACAGTGATGACATATCTTTCGACCCGAATCGATGGCAGAAAAGAAAATATGGAAGAAACACAGGCAAGTACATCATCTGGGGAATCATTATCTTCCTGGCTTTATTCGCACTTGTGAACCGCATGTAACGACTTCACCCTCCGGGGTGGGGTCTTTTTTTACCTTCTACCAGACCGCCTCCTGATTAAAATACTCAAGTTACCGTTAAAATTGTTGAACCCACCGATAAAGGTTTGAAAGTGACTGATAAATGCTTAAAACCAACCGATAAAAGCTTGAAACCGACTGATAAAATGCCGTACCGCCTCCACCTTTTATGGTGAACCACCTCCACCAACTGTTACCAGACCAAAAAAAAGATCAGCCCTCGCACAGAGGACTGA
This sequence comes from Halobacillus sp. HZG1, assembly GCF_035818575.1. NCBI lineage: Bacteria > Bacillati > Bacillota > Bacilli > Caryophanales > Bacillaceae > Halobacillus > Halobacillus sp. HZG1. The sequence continues at coordinate 19,848 of NZ_JAYLVQ010000019.1, read as the reverse complement.
TCTACTTTAATGACCTTTATTAGCTGCGGCCCTTGTTCTGATAATTGCCGCGCTTGCTTCCGCCTTTGCCGCTGAAGTTGCGGTTGCGGGATTTGTTCTTGCTGTTGAAGTTGCGCTTGCCGCCTCCACCTTTGCGGTAGCCACCTTTTTTCTTGCTCTTATCACGCTGAGCGTTCTTCACACTGATTGGTTGAACAGAGGACAAACGGACAGGTACTTCACTGCGTTCTTTTGTCATCATTTTCAGTGCAGCCGCTATAAGATCTGTGGACTCATACTGTTCAAGCAGTTCATTAGCTGCCTGCTTGTAGTTTTTCAGATCGTTGTTTGTGATCGTTTCCGCCAGTTTCTCGACAGCCACTTTTTGCTGACCGCGAGCCGCTTCTTCAGAAGAAGGTACTTTCAGACGTTCCACTTTCTTCTTCGTAAGTTTTTCGATCAGGTGAAGCTGATCTTTTTCACGAGGTGTGACGAAGGAAATGGATTTTCCTTTACGACCGGCACGTCCAGTACGTCCAATACGGTGAACGTAGCTTTCTGGATCCTGCGGAATATCAAAGTTGTACACGTGAGATACATCGGAAATGTCCAAACCACGTGCGGCAACGTCTGTTGCGACAAGGATTTCGATGCGTCCGCGTTTGAACTTGTTCAATGTGGACATACGCTTCCCTTGAGTCAAATCACCATGAATCCCTTCTGCACTGAAGCCGCGAGCTTGAAGCCCGTCCGCTACTTCGTCGACGCGACGCTTCGTACGACCGAAGACGATCGCCAACGCAGGATCATGGATATCCAACAAACGTGTCAGGGTATCGAATTTGTGCTTTTCCGGAATCTCAACGAAGAACTGCTCGATGTTTTCGACCGTCATTTCTTTCGCTTTGACTTTCACTTCTTCCGGATTGTTCATCAATGTTGTAGCAATATCGCGGATTTCTTTCGGCATGGTCGCTGAGAAAAGCAAAGTCTGGCGCTCTTCAGGAAGTGCCTTCAGAATATCACGGATATCCTCGATGAAGCCCATGTTCAGCATTTCATCCGCTTCATCAAGTACAGCTGTGTGAACATCTTCCAACTTGATTGTTTTACGACGGATGTGGTCGAGCAAACGTCCTGGTGTTGCTACGACGATGTGGTTATTTTTCAGGGCACGGATTTGGCGCTCCATGTTCGATCCACCATAAATCGGCAGGACACGAATGCCTTTTCCTTTACCTAGACGGTTAAGCTCCTCTGCTACTTGAATAGCCAATTCCCTTGTCGGGGCGATGACAAGTCCTTGAACGGCTTTCACTTGTTTGTTGATTTTTTCGAGCATCGGAATACCGAATGCAGCCGTTTTTCCCGTACCTGTCTGAGCTTGACCAATGACATCTTTCCCTTCTAGTCCTAGAGGGATCGTTTGTTCTTGTATTGGTGTTGTTTCCTCAAAACCCATAACGTCTAATGATTTTAGAATAGGTTTTGATAATCCTAGTGATTGAAATGTTGTCACAGTAATTTCATACTCCTTTATTGTTAAATCTTCTACCTATATACATGTAAAAAAAGCCTTCTGCCACAGGAAACGGGAGAGGCTTCTCTGGTATCTGCCTGATAGATTCATTCATCATAACACATATAACATAGTTAATTCTACACATTTCGGCTATGCTTTTCAAACGTAATAATGATAAAATGAGGAAAAACTGACGTACACCAGAGGAGGGCTCACTTGGAAAAGCCTCCAATTCAACCATATATTATTTTGTTCATTGGCGTTCTTTCCATTTCCACTTCCGCGATTTTCGTCAAGCTCGCAGGAGATGCGCCCGCTGCGATGATCGCTTTTTACCGTCTGGCTATTGCCGTCGGAATCATGGCTCCTTATGTATTATGGAAACATTTCGATGAAATAAAACAAACGAATAAAAAAGATTGGATTCTTGCGATATTATCGGGGGTATTCCTCGCCTTCCACTTTATTTTGTGGTTTGAGTCACTGGATTATACGACCGTTGCAAGTTCCGTCGTCCTGGTTGCCCTTCAGCCCGTCTTCGCCTTCATTGGGACTTACCTTTTTTTCAAAGAGCGCTTCACCATCGGAGCTATCCTGAGTCTTGTTATTACATTGACTGGAAGCGTGATCATCGGATGGGGTGATTTTCAAATCAGCGGCACGGCTTTATTCGGTGATCTGCTGGCCCTGCTTGGCGCTGTTACCGTAACCGGTTATTTTCTGCTTGGTCAGAATTTACGGAAACGTCAGTCCATTATGACCTATACGTTCATCGCTTATGGAATGGCCGCGGTGACACTTCTCATTTATAACCTGGCACTCGGTTATTCTTTTACCGGGTACGACGGAGATCAGTGGCTGATATTTTTAGGTCTTGCAATTATCCCGACCTTCTTCGGCCATACCTTGTTCAACTGGACATTGAAATGGCTCAGCACATCGACGATTTCCATGGCTGTACTTGTCGAACCAATCGGGGCTTCCATTTTAGCCTATTGGATCTTGGGTGAAGGAATCACTTGGACCCAGTGGCTCGGCGGATCGATTGTCCTTTTCGGGCTGATGATGTTCATATTAAGTACGATGCAAAAAGCAAAACCGAAATTCACTCATGAAACAGACCATCGATAAACCGCTAAATTTGATATAATACCTAATAAGAATAGGGAACTCCCCTAATAGTACGATGAATTTAAGAGAGCAGGTGAAGGAATGACGATACAACTGATCATAGATGGAGGCGGCGATCTGCCTCAAGGAATGGTGGAAAAACACAGCATCCACTATGTCCCGTTAAACTTACACTTTGGAGACGAGCACTATAAAACAGGGGAAACGATCGATTTGCCTACGTTTTATGAAAAATTAAAGCAGTCCGAGGAACTTCCTCGTTCTTCTTCTCCAAGTCCTAATGATTTCTATGAAAAATACAAGCAGATTGACGCAGACGATGAAATTCTTGTACTTGCCCTTACGCAAGGACTGAGCAGCACATATGAGAGTGCTGTCATGGGTAAGGACATGCTCCTCGAAGAAGAACCGGATCGTAAAATTGCTGTCCTCAATACATTGACAGCCTCCTGCGGCATAGCCCTGCTGGTGAATGAAGCAACCGCCCGTATGGATGAAGGGTACAACTTTGATCAGCTCGTCTCTCATATGGAGGAACGAATCGAGAAAACAACGACGCTCTTCATCTTGAAGACGTTAGAAAATGTCATCAAAGGCGGACGATTGGATAAAGTCAAAGGCGCCATCGCCAAAACATTGAATATCAAACTCCTTATGAAAGCAAGCGATGAGGAAGGTGCCGTCGAAGTGACAGAAAAAGTTCGGGGCAACAAGAAATCCCTGCGCCGCTTTGTGGAACAAATCGGAGAATATGCATCCAACTTGGAAGACCGCGTCATTGCGATGTCCCACTGCAACGATGAGGAACGAGGAAAGAAAGTATTGAATTCAATTAAAGAACGATATAACTTCAAAGATTCTCTCTTCATGGAGACAGGACCACTGATCTCCACATATGCAGGAGAAGGCGGACTGGTCATCGCATTCTTTAAAGACTAAAAAAACGTCAGAGGTATTTACCTCTGACGTTTTTCTTATGCATGATAATCTTCATATCGGGGTTGGGGGGACAATAAAGCAAGAATACCTGCGGTCACCGGAAATAGAATCGTCAGCAAAATCACTTCCTGATAACCTCCCAGCCAGTCAAAAAACAAACCAAACGGCAGGGGACCAAGCGCTGAGCCAACGACCATGACCGTTTGTGCAAGCCCTTTAATACTGCCAAGGTGTTCCCGTCCAAAATAATTCGGCCAGACGATATTCAATACAATACGTTCAAAACCATTGACAAAACCCCAGAATACACCAAACGCAATAGCCATCCACCATGAATTCGTGAACAGGAGGATAACCAGGGTAAAGATGTGGCCAAAGAACGTGATGGCCAAAATATAATGCACCTTGAAACGATCGACCAGATAACCACTGACAAATGTCACCGGAAATCCGACAACAGCCATTAAAGTCAGCACCATGGCTGCTACGCCTGTATCGAGCCCTCTTAGATCCATGATCGATACCATATGGAAGGTCACCGCTGTGTTAACGAGTGCAGGAACGGTGACACAAAACAAAATAAACCAAAAGGCCCGCGTTGCCATAGCCTCTTTTAAGGTCCAACTCTTTTCATTGACCTCAACGTTCGGGTTTTTCACTTCTTCCCCTTTCACCGGTTTCGGCGTCCCGTCAGGCACTTCTCCGATGTGCTCGGGTTTGTTCCGGATGAAGAAGAAGGCCAATGGAACAAAAAGAATCAACAGTGCGCCTCCCCACAGCCCCCATGTCATTCTCCAACCGAAGGATTCAATCAGCCAAGTATTCAGGGGAGGCAGCAGAGCAGAACTGGCAAAACCACCGATGGCCATTACGCTCAGCGCCCTTCCCCTTTTCCTAATGAACCATTGAGGCACAAGCGTGTTCGGGATCAATGTCATCGACCCCTGACCGAACAATCGAATCATAAAGAAACCGAAAAACATCATAACCGGCCCGAGAAGAAAAGCATTCCAAAACAAAGCTAAAGCTAAAAACGAACCGATCGTAACCATCATTGCCCGCTGTCCGAAGCGGTCGATGAGGCGCCCCATCATAAACAACGTAATCCCTGCTAACAAGGTAGCCGCTGAATAAATACCAGAGACTAAAGACCGCGAATACTCAAAATCTTCTATGTAGTAATCAATAAAAATAGAGATGGAATAGGTTTGACCAGGTCCTGAAAAGAACACACTCAAACCTGCAATCATCACAACAACCCATCCATAATAAAAAGGTGTCTGGATGGGTTGTCCACGATTCTTATTCATGGTTTCTCTTCCCCCTATGGTTGACTTACAAAATCCATCACCTTATCAAACAACTCATCGCTGTCATCCCCATGACAGATTAAATGCTTCGACTTTTTCAGGAAAATGACCTCTTTTTCTTCTGACGGAATTTCCTCTTTCAAATACAAAGCCGCTTTCTTCGGCACCATCCCATCCAGTTCGCCCTGAATGATGAGCACAGGGCAGCGGACCTGCTGTAAATAAGGGCGTGTGAATTGCACACACTTCATAAATTCGAAGGTAGAAAAAAGGTAAGTATCCCTCAATTTTTTCTGGTACCGGAGGAAGAGCTCATTATCCGCGAGTACACCATTCCATGCATCCGCCGCCATTCCAAGCAGATCTTTATACATCTGCGGGAGACTGACATACTTCCCAGCCGCCGATAAAAGCACCAGTCGATTCAGATGGTACTTCGCAGTCAAGTAAGCAGCAATCATCCCTCCCATGGAAAAGCCGATGATGTAAATGGTGTCGTGTCGTTTCATGAGGTCCAGCAAACTAAGTTCTGCTGTAGCAATCCATTCTTGATAATAGTGGCCTTCAAGGTCCAAAGCCTCTCCGTGCCCCGGAAGCGTAGGATTGGCAATCTCCCAATCCGTCCGTGCTTCCAGAAAGTCAACGAGGGGTTGGACTTCATACGGGCTTCCTGTGTACCCGTGAATACATAAACACCCGATACTCATGTTCCTACGCCTCCACCCGATCATTTATTTCGTTATGCGAAACATTATAACACAATCATTTTCCAACTTTTACCCAAAAAATTAACCCTGGTTCCGGAAAAGGCAGCGGTCTGTTTATCCAATTAGCAGCCAGGATGACAGACCAACTTCTTCTCTTAGAAGCACAACCATTACAAGATTGTTCCTCTTCTGTTTTTACGTCTAAAGAAAATGCGCGCTAAATAAATAGCGCGCGGTTTACTTGATTCCTTTAACGAATGTCCCGATTCCTTTAACAATCGGACTGACATCTTTAACGGTTTTTACGACCTGACCCGTAGTGGACATCATTTTGTCGAAATCAATCTGGCCGTCTTCTTTTTGGAAATAACTCATGACGCCTTTGGACATGTTGCCGACGTTGAATGAAGAATTCTGATTCCCGGTCTCAGTATAACCTGTATAGTCGTAACTATTCACATATGGATTTTGAAAACCATACATGGATGGATTATACGGGGCATAACCCCAGACGTTGCCCTGGTTATTAGACATCTGCTGATAATTCACCTGATCGTACGGAAGACTGGAGGGATAACGGTACCAGCCATTGTTGTAGTAATAGTAAGGGTTATATGGGTACATGAATGTTCCACCTTTAACGTATGATACTTCAGCCTATGAAAAAGCACACGAAAAAGTGAAACGAAAGCGATTGATCCCCTAATTTATTGATGATTTTGGACAAAAAAAACAAGTGATGATCATCACTTGTCGAAACCATTCAGGAAAAATTCATGGAGTCAGTCCTAATATACTGAGGGTTTTCTTTTATTCTCAGCTTCTGTTTCATTTTTCGTTCTTGATAACCGAGAATCTTTTCTCCATCTATAAATACAGCGGGTGTACCGTATATGTTGTTTCTTTGCAGTTCTTTGAAGTGGCCACGGTTTTCAGATACATTCCGCTCTTCATAATCAATTTCCCAATCTCCCAATGTTCCTAGTACTTTCTCACAATAGTGACAGTTCCGACTGGTGTACACGATCACTTCCGGGTTACCCAAAGCTCCCCCTCCTTGTGTCTTTTGCAATTCTGCCTAAAAATTTAATACCCGTTTTCACGACAGCTAAACCTATTTCCTCATTAAAATTCACTCATTTTTTGTCACGGTTCTGTTATTTTCAACACATCTCCTTTACATAAACGCTCCCTTTTCTTGAAGACTCGGTTTCGAGACGATTGTGTGGTTCTAGGGGCTCCGGGAAAAGGTTCGCTTTCCATGGGGCGGGCGGTGAGCCTCCCGCGGAAAGCGAGTTATTCCCCGCAGCCCCCATCCACTCAAAAAAATCTCGAAACTGAGTCTTCAAGAAACCTGCCATAAACTTTAATAAACGGCTTAAAAAAGAAGGAGCACACGGCTCCTCCTTTTTCATTATAGTTCTTCAATCGGTGTGTCGCCGCTGATGAGGTCGTAGCTTTGGTGGATGGAATCTTCTACAGACAGAAGATGGACAAGTGTTGCGGCAACATCTTCACGCGGAATCTCTCCCTGTTCTGTACGATCCTTGAGCGTCACCTTACCCGTGCCTGCATCGTTGGTCAGCCCGCCGGGACGGACAATAGTATATTCCAGACCGGTACCTTTCAAGTATTCATCGGCACGCCGTTTCGCGTAAAGATAAAACTTGAAGTCGTCGGGTGCTTCTTCTGCACGGTCTGCACCGATGGAACTTAGCATCATGTATCGCTTCACGCCATTGGCTTCCGCATGCTCCGCTGCCTTAATCGCTCCTTCCTGATCAATGACAATCGTCATGTCTGCGCCTGTATCAGGGCCCGATCCTGCCGCGAAGATGACAGCATCCATGCCTTTGAAAGCATGTTCAAAATCTCTCATCAGATCTGCATGGATCGTTTCTACGCCTTTTTCTTCGAATTGAGGGATCTGCTCCTCCTTACGAACCATGGCATATGGAGTATGCTCGGTTTCTACAAGTTTATCGACAATATGTTTTCCTACTTTACCATTAGCTCCAATAACAAGAACTTTCATGTGAAAACCTCCCAATAAATATGTGACTCCTCCTTGTTTTCCCCTCTTCCTTCCTAATAAACAAATGGATAGGTAAAAGAAGGAAGTTCAATGATCAATCACGAAATGGTAACCAAACCAATGACGGAGGCGAATGGTTATGTCCAACACGTATTTGTTTACTGGTTTCCCAGGATATTTAGCTACAGCCTTAATTGAAGATCTTTTTAGAGGCAGGAAACCCATAGAGAAGGTCTACCTCCTTCATCTTCCCTCCATGGAAAAACAAGCAAAAAAGCAGGTTGAGACGTGGAAAGAGGATCAAGAAGTGAATACCGAAAAAATTGAACTCATTCAAGGGGATATTACTCAGGAAGGGTTGGGGCTGAACCCATCGAAGGCGACGCCATTACGAAAAGAGGTGACCCACGTTTTCCACCTTGCTGCTCTTTATGATTTAGCCGTCCCTCTTCTGCCGGCATGGAAAATCAATGTCCAGGGGACAAGAGAAGTGAATCGATGGGTTTCCCAATGCCTGAAATTGGAACGTTATATTTATTTCAGCACCGCCTACGTTTCCGGAAAACGGGAAGGCACCGTTTATGAAACAGAACTCATTCATGGAAAAGGTTTTAAAAACCACTATGAATACACCAAATACGAAGCAGAAAACCTCGTTCATCGAATGTGCCAAAAGATCCCGACAACCATTATCCGTCCAGGGATTGTAGTCGGTCATACAAAATCGGGGGCGACGGCCAAATTTGATGGCCCCTATTTTATATTAAATCTAGTAGACGCTTTAAGAAATCTGCCCGTTCTTCCTTACTTTGGTAAAGGAAAAGCCCGAGTCAACCTTGTGCCCCAGGATTACGTCATTGAAGCAACAAACTACCTTGCCCACCATTCCGAAAGCAGCGGAAATACGTATCACCTCACGGACCCCAATCCTTACACAGCCAAAGAGATCTACGAACAGCTCAGTTATGTGTACACAGATAAATACCCACATTTCCCCTTGCCGCTGGGTCTAGCCAATCAATCATTGAAACTTCGTCCTTTGCGGAAAGTTCTAGGCATTCAGAGGGAAGCTCTTGATTACTTTCTCTGTAGTGCAAATTATGACAATCGGCAGGCAGAAGTAGATTTAGCTGCTTCAAATATTTTTTGTCCCGACTTTTTCTCCTATACCGAGACACTGGTGGACTATTATCGTGAAAAAAGAGGCGATCCTTCTAAGCATGTGTCCATTTTATAGAAGGAGATTTGGTCATGATCGATGGGGACAAACACGAAAAAGGCAGGAACTCAGGGTTCCTGCCTTTCTCTTAGGATTGGATTGTACAAATCATCACTGCGCTTCCATCCAATGTTCATACAGAGATTCCAAGTCTTTTTCCAACTGCTCTTTTTGATGTTGGAGTTCCATTAGCTCTTGAACATCGTCACCGTGCAGCATCTGTTGATCAACCGTAGAGATCTCTTGTTCCAGACGGGCAATTTCTTTTTCCCAATCAATGGTCGGTTCTTCTTTCACTGGCGGTTCTGGCTTTCTGTATTTTTCATTTTTTACCGTCTGCTCTTTCTCTTGCACTTCTAAAAGAGCGTGCCAATGCTTTTTCGTTTCTTCATACGTCCCGATATAGCGGTGAAGTTTTCCACTCACCAGAAAAGCGGTGTGAGTGAAACACTGGTCCAGGAAATGCCTGTCGTGGGAAACTCCTATGACTGTCCCCGTAAATTGGTTCAACGCTTCTTCGAGAACTTCCTGGGATTCCACATCCAGATGGTTGGTCGGTTCATCCAGAATCAGGACTTGGATATCCTGATGCATAAAGATCGCAAGCTTCAAACGCATTTGCTCTCCTCCGCTCAAATGGCGGATTTTACGGAAGACATCATATCCATAAAACATGAAGCCCGCAAGCCTGTGCCGTGCTTCCCCTTCTGTCACCCGGATGTGATCTCTGAAGTGGTCGATCATCCGCTGATCGCGATCGGCTTCCTGCAGAGGGTTTTGAGGAAGATAGCCGATTTTAATGGAAGGCGCTCGCTTGATTGTCCCTGCGCTGGCCATTTCTTTTTCCAGCAAAATTTTCAAGAGGGTGGATTTCCCACTTCCGTTGGCTCCCACAATCGCAATCCGGTCCTGATAACGGACGTGGAGGTCGACACCGTCCAAAATCTTCTCATTGCCGTACTGTTTCTCCAGCGATTCAATCGTAAATACGTCCTTCCCTGTCCGCCCATCTGCTTCTAGGGAGAGGTTCATTCTTTTCGGATCGATGACCGGCTTATCGATTTTCTCCATTCGTTCCAGTGCTTTTTCCATACTTTTCGCTTTCTTAAAAAGCTTAGGGTTCGGTGGAGTGGCTTCATTCGCCCATTGCCTCAACCTTCGTATGGCCTCTTTCATCTTTTTTATTTTCTTCTGCTGTTCTTCATACTGGTGAAATTCAGCAAGCAGTTTTTCTTCTTTCTGTTTCTCAAAAGCGGTGTAGTTTCCTTTGTACGTATCGATTTCTCCCGATTCCAAATCCATAATGTCTGTTACGATGTGATCAAGGAATGCCCGGTCATGAGAAATCACGCAAATGGTCCCGTCGTAGGCTTGCAAATACGCTTCCAGCCATTCAATCGCCTGTAAATCCAAATGGTTCGTCGGTTCATCCAGCAAAAGAACGTCGGGGTCTTCCAACAACAACTTGGCAAGACCTAGTTTCGTCTTTTCTCCTCCGCTTAACCTTGAAAATGGCTGGTCCAGCAAATGATGGATATTCAACCCGTTCGCCACTTGTTTTATGGAGGCATCCATCTCGTATCCACCCCGTTGTGTGAAACGCTCCTGTATTTCCCCATAAGCGGCAATGGCTTTTTCCATTTTATCAGGATTTGTCATATCTACTTCTAATTCTTTCATCTGTTCAGCTAAAGAAATAAGCTCAGTAAAGGCCAGCTGCAAGTACTCTCTCCCCGTCCCCTTCCAGGCGGACGGAATCTGTTTCAAATACCCGATGGTCGCTCCCTTTTGAATGAAAAGATCGCCACCATCCAACGATTCCTCTTTGGTCATGATTCTGAAAAGGGTCGACTTACCGCTGCCATTCCGGCCGACAAGCCCGACACGCTGACCAGGTTTGATTTCCATATCCAACGCTTCGAACAATACTTCTCCGCCAACAATTTTATATAAATTTTTTAATGTTATGATCACTGCAAATTCCTCCTAAAGACTTTTTGAAGACACAAAAAAAGTCAGAGGTCCCGTTACCTCTGACTTTTATCTGTGAATAATCAGGTATGAGACGTTACATTGCTTCACTATTCAGTTGCCATTTTGGACATACGTGTCCCGTTGACAGCTGAATCATGAATAATTGCACGGCGTACATAGTTAATTTGATAGTCAAGCACGTGCATCTGTAACATCTTCATACCCTCCTTTGTCTTTAGAATTACTCTCATTGTATCGGATCGTCAGAAAATTTGCTACTCTTTTTTAGTTTCTGCGGATTTCCCAAGTTTCTTCAATAATTCGATAGCATCGTTCTTTTCTTCATCCGTCAGCCCGTCCATGATTGATTCAATCTCTTTCCAATGGTCAGGGAAAATGCCGTTCAACAGGTCCCGACCTTTTTCAGTAATGGACGCATAAGTAATACGCCGGTCATTTGGACAAGGCACGCGTTTCAAGTATTCCTTTTTCTCCAGCTTGTCCACCACATACGTGATACTTCCGCTCGCGAGCAGAATTTTCTCCCCGATCTTCTGTAATGGCTGATCTCCCTGGTGATACAGAAGCTCAAGCACCCCGAATTCTGTCGGGTTCAATTCATATCGCTGGATATCGTCCTTCACTAAATCTGCGATGGTGCGTTGAGCTTTTGTCAATACGACAAACAGCTTCAGCGAAGGATCTTGTTTTTTCTTGCGGTACAGTTCTTGTTCGTTCATCACGTTCGCCCATCCTTTACAAAATATAAAGATAGTATAAGTTTAACAAATTCTAACTGTCAAACCATCCCTTTTCCGCAAATTCACGGTTTCCTTAAGGGGTGTCCATATTCTGCAGTGCGTTGGGTCCTCCACTTAAGAAGGTGAAATGACCTGGGAGCACCTCCAATTTCTCCGGTGTCTTCCCTTTGATTTCACCGTCCATATCCACATCCTGCTTGAATTCAACATCGATGTTCACTTTCTCCCCTTGATAGTGGGAAATCTCTTGAAATTCATTTTGGTCGGCTTGCGGGCGCCCCATCGTCATTAATTCACGGAATAGTGTCAAGTTGGAATTCTTCACGATGAGCACGTCAAACTTCCCATCCTGCAGGTTGATCGTTGGAACAGGGACACGCCTCGTCCCAATGAATTGTCCATTCATAATCAGAATCATTACCGCCTCACCATCGACTTCTTCGTCATCTATCGTCATTTTATAATGAAAAGGGGTGGCCTGATTCATCGTTTTCAGTGCGCTCATGAAATAACTGAGCACACCGAACCGGTTTTTCTGGGTTTCGTCAATGTTAAAGGAGGTTTGTGTCACCAATCCAATGCCCCAGAAGTTAATAAAATAATCGTCCTCTGTCCTGCCTGCATCCACAGTAACCTCTTCTCCATCAATGATGGATGCAGCTGCCTGATTGAGCCGCTGGGGCGTATCCAGCACCCTGCTGAAATCGTTACACGTGCCACCTGGCAGCACACCGATCACCGGACGTTTCTCCAACGGTGCCAGACAATTGATGACTTCATGTAAGGTACCATCTCCCCCGAAGATGAAAAAGACATCGACCTCCGGACCATAATGCCGGCAGTTCCCATATAAATCATCCAAAGACAGAGTTTGGATGACCTTTAACTCTTTCACCTCTTTACTCAAGGCAGGCAACACTTGAGAAAGAGCCGTTTCCATCTCTGCTTCGTCCTTTTTTCCGTTATATATAAAGATTCCACTTTGATAACGAGGCATAGAATCCCTTCCTTCCTCTTATCATAATTGACTAAATATCTTTCTTTGAAACCACTCGTACTTCATTTAAGGTTTGAAAAAGTCTTTGCGGCTCATCGACGCTCAGGAAAATCTTCGTGACTTTACATTTGAAACCAAATAGACGATACCCCTCTACCGCTTCGCTCAACCTTATTTCTAACTGTGGAGGCACCTTTTCAAGTCCAGCGAGCATCAGGGAGAAGGAATGACGTCCCTCAGGTATCGTCTCCCCTTCATACCAACGAACGGCTTTCACTTTTTCTAAGGGAACCGTCATATGAAAACGAAGCCCCTTTTGAAAATGGAGATGAGTTTTCTGAATGACGACAGGACTTTTACGGATAGCTTGATAGTCAGCGATTAAAAAGACGAGCGCATAAAGATCCAGGACGGTGGCCATCCATGCAATCGTGTGACTGTACTGCATGAGCATGACATGGACAGCAATGATTTCAATAAGCATGGCATGAACAAGCATGAGAAACACACCGAAGTATTCACTATTTTTGTGATAACTGAACGTTTGGGCTCCGGCCGGCTTATGATCAAGATGCGGAAAGAAAGCATAGCGGATAACAGCGGCGTCTGTGGTGATCACCCCGATCAGCCGTTCCAATTTTGGAAAACCTCCAAACGTTTGCTGAGTCGCTGTATGAATTCTCGAAAGTACATGTGGATAGGTGTGGATGGAAGCTTTGAAGTGTTGTTTCCATATCTTCAGTTTTTTGATGAAAACGACAAGGAGGAAAAGTTCCAAGAGGATAAAACCAGCCTCGACGAGGATAATGGTTACGTTCATATATTGCAGATGGTCTTTTGCATAAGCGGGAACAATCCAGTGAATGAACCCTGCTCCTAAGAGCCATAGAGGAGCAAGCAGCGACAAGGTCGGCTTTCTGCGGAGTACAAACAGGAAAAGCACCACAGGAAGAACAATCATGATGTCTAAGACAGTTGCCCATACAAGTAGCGGCGGAACTTGACCGGTGATTTCCATTTTTTGAATGAAAAAGTTTGACAAGAGTAAGACTGCCAAAAAAAGCAAGCCACCGTAAAATGACTTCGGATGAGTTTTTAATGTTTGAACCATACGATCACTCCTTCTTTTCCTTTATTTTACTATAAAGAAGCAGTAGTGATTGAGCTTTGATAAGTAAAAGTTCATGGAAAGGTGAAGAGTTCATAAGACTGCCATATCTCCCCTAAAGGAGACACTTTCGTTTACTTCTAAGCAAAGTCGTATTATACTATAATTTGTTTAGGGGGCTAAGTAAATATGAAGCAAAACATAGATCAAATCTTAGGTTACAACATCAATATGGTCGCACATTTCTTACAGAATATATACAACCAGCGCTTAGGAGAATACGGGTTGACCCATTCACAGGCGAAGGTCATCTACTTTCTTGCCAAAGCGGGAGAGCAATCCCAAACGGACCTGCAAAAACAGCTCCACATCAAAGCATCATCAATGAACGGCTTGATCGAAACACTCTTAAAGCATGACCGGATCATGAAAAGGTCCTGCCAAAAAGACAAACGGACAAAACTTGTGAAGCTTACGGATAAAGGATTAGAGTTGCATGCAACCATTCTGAAAATCGTCGCTGATATCGAAGAAGAAGCGAACCAGGGGCTTTCAAAAGAAGAACAGCAAATCATGGTGTCCTGGTTGAAGAAAATGCAAGACAACTTGAAACCTAAAACTTCAAGGAGCGAAGACAAATGAAACAACAAAGTCAGCGGTTAGGGACCCAACCCATCCCTAAATTATTAATGAATTTATCCGTTCCCGCCATGATCGGCATGTTCGTCATGGCTCTGTACAATGTCGTTGACACGCTTTTCATCGCACGTGGTGTCGGTATTTTAGGCGTCTCCGGTGTCAGTATCGGTTTCCCGGTGATGATGATCATCATGGCCATTGCCGCAGCCGTCGGTATCGGTGGTGCCTCTGTCATCTCCAGACGTTTAGGGGAAAACAAACCGGAAGAAGCCAACCAGGTATTCGGTAACATCCTTTTTACGATTGTGGTCGTCTCAAGTTTCGGATTCATCGGCGCCTTCACTTTTCTTGAACCATTACTGAGATTGTTCGGAGCAACTGAGAACATTATGCCTTATGCAACGGACTATTTGTTCCCGATCATGCTTGGATCGTTCTTCTTCTCTTTCGCCTTTACGACGAACAGCATCATCCGTTCTGAAGGAAACTCCAAGTTTGCCATGATTACGATGATTATCCCGGCTGTTTTGAATATGATCCTCGATCCGATCTTCATCTTCGGCTTGGATATGGGGGTGCAGGGGGCTTCTGTCGCCACCGTTATCTCCCAGGCGACCGTAACCATCGTCGTCTTGAATTATTTCTTAAAAGGGAAATCTTCGCTTGTGGTCAAAGTATCCTACTTGAAGCCGCAATGGACCGTTATCCGTGAAGTGTTAACCATTGGAATGCCGGCTTTCATCCGACAAGTATCCGGGAGCGGCATGATGATCGCCATCAACCTCATGCTGATTAAATTCGGTGGTGAATTCGAGGTCGGGGTCTTCGGAATTGTCCAGAAGCTCGCCATGTTTACGATCATGCCTATGATTGGTGTACTCCAAGGCATGCAGCCCATTATCGGTTATAATTACGGGGCCAAAAATTACGACCGCCTGAAAGAAACGGTCTTGCTCGGTATGAAAGTCGTTACGGTCATCTCTGCAGGCATTTTCATTTTGATGATGGCCTTCCCTGAAGGGTTGATGAACATCTTCACTGGAGATGAAGCGACCATTGATACTGGTGCTTATGCCATCCGTATCATGTTCGCTCTTGCCATTCTGATCGGTGCCCAGGTTGTCAGCGGCGGCCTTTATCAAGCATTAGGAATGGCAAAGCCAGCGCTGATCTTATCTATGGCGCGTCAAGTTCTATTCTTGATTCCGCTCGTCTTGATTTTGCCGAACTTCTTCGGAGTGACAGGCGTATGGCTCGCCTTCCCTCTTTCTGACCTGTTCGCTTTTGTTCTATCCATGATCTTTCTATACAAAGATCGAGCCCTATTTTTCAAAGCGAAAGACCAAGATCCGCCCTACCAGGCGGCGCCTTCTCAAGGCTGAATAAAAAGCACGGTGCATCCAGCACCGTGCTTTTTTCTAATTAATAGTAAAGAAAATGGGAGGATTATGGAAGACTCAGTTTCGATACATTTGTGGTGTGGATGGGGCTGCGGGGAATAGTTCGCCCCTTTACCATGAAAGATTCTCGAAACACTCCTAAAAGGTCAGCATGAATGATTAAGCGAAATGAATCATATAAAAATTTTCCGCTTCAATGAATTTAAAGTTTGATATAAAGCACTCTTATGCCGACTTATGAGAGAGGAGTAAGGGACACTCTCCCTCGGTATTGGGGGTTCGTTTCTCTCTTCAACGAATGGGGTGGTTGGGAAGCTGCGAGACTCCCGTGGGAGAAAGGAGATCGGCGAGATCCCGCAGGGCGGTAGCCCGAGGAAGCTCGCCCCCCCCCCACAGGAAGGCGAGTAGCTTCCCAACCACCCCTGACGCTCAAATCAGGTAACGAGCCCCCAAACGTCTCAAAACTGAGTCTTCAAGAAAAGGCAGCTTATATAAAAAGATACATTGGGGTTTATCCCCCCTAACTTTTTCCAAACAGTTTACAAGGTAATTATAGCAACAACTGACAATTTCCGTTAGAATAAGACAGAGAGTTTTATTTTCTATATTAAAGGATGGAACGCATGACATACTCGATTCATTTAATAAAACTATTTACAAGCCGAGAAGACCATTTGTTCAAGCTGAACGAAGCGGAACGGCTCAAAAACGTTTGGAATCTATTATTCTTTTTATTAGGTTTGACGATTCTTACATATGTCTGGACAGCGTGGCTTGGTCTCGGTACAGATGCGATTTCTGCCAACATGTCTGACCTGAACAGAGTCGAATATGAAATGAGGAAAGCATGGTTCTTACTTGGACGCGCCGGATTTGCCATCCTTTTATTCTTGTTCACGCTCTTCATTTCATCTTTCTTTTTCTGGTTGTTCAATAATGTTTCTTATAAAAAACTTTTCATTCTGCAGATGAATGTCCTGCTGATCATGCTGATCGAACGGATCACCTGGATTCCTCTCATGGTTTATGCAGGTATTGACTGGTACGTCTCTCCCTTTTCTTTCGGAGTGATCGCCTCTTATTTCACCAGCATTGATTGGGTCATTTACTTATGCGGAGCCATCTCCATTTTTCAGCTTTTCATCATCTGGTACCAGGTGAAGTGCATCTCCTGGCTGTCCAAGACGAAAATTGGCTGGATCTGGGTCGGTGTTGTTTTCTGGCATATGTTGTTGTGGGCAGGTACAGCCGCCCTATCTAAATTCGATTTGTATCTCCTTTATTTACTCAGATAAGAAAGCAGCAGGTGTAAAGATCTATGAAAAAAATCAATGTTAAAGGCAGAATCCTGGGAATTTTGATTGTCGCCTTCGTTACGACCAATGCTTTCCTCATCTTCCTCGATGAAGGAGAACAAGTGGATCGCAAGTCTTATATCAAGGAATGGTCCAAGACAATCACCTATGATTTATTTGAAAAAATGGATACAAAGGCTGTGTTCGCATCAGAGGAATCAGAACCGGTCTATTTTAACGAAGATGTTGGATCGTTCCATGAGTTCCTTGTTGAAGAAGGGGACACTGTCAGCGAAGGCGATGACCTCTACACATATGATGTTTTAAACTATTATCAGGAAGAAGCTCGCCTTCAGTCCGAAGTAAGCCGGTTAGAAGAAGAAATTGATGCTATTGAAGGTTTGATTGACGAAATTGAAAGCTATCGCGTACCTGACCCTCCAGACACCGACAACAACTCAAGTCTTTTCAACAATAATTCTGATACAAGTGACACGACTCCTCCTTCCTACGTAGAGACCGAATATATGAAAGAAGAGAAAATCGCCGAGCAAGAAGCAGAACTGACAAAACAGGAAGCCATGCTCGAAATGATAGAAGATCAACTGGACCAGCTCCAGGACGAAGGTGATCGAATCACCGTTACAAGCGCGTTTTCTGGTACAGTCAGCGAAATCTCAAAAGACCTTGAATCTCCACTTCTTACATTGGAATCTACGAATCTTGTATTAAAAGGGGCAATTCCTGAACAGGAACGGAAGGAAATCGAAGAAGAGATGGTCGTCGAAATCCATGTACCTGAAATGGAATATGAAACAACAGGTACATTAGATTCTGTTGACAATTACCCGGAAGAAGTTGAGGTTCACCGCTCAAGCCGCTATCCTTTTACCGTATCTCTTGAAGATCCTTCAGAAGATTTGCTGGCTGGCTATCATGCCGATTTGAAAATCATTACAGATGAAGCGTTAGGTGCCGTCACCGCTATTGAGAAAGCGCTGGAGACTGAAGAGAACCTTTATGCATGGGTAATGAATGAGGAAGGAATCTTAGAGCGCCGCGATATCGAAACAGGTGTTGAAGAACAAGGACTCGTTGAAATTCTATCTGGTCTTGAAGATGGTGAATGGCTGGCTGTCGAGCCGAAAGATGAATTCAGAAATGAAGCGATCTTCTTCACACCATTACATACCGATGACCTTAGAGTACGCCAGATGTTCAAGATGGAACGCCAGTCCATCCTGACTTACGGTTTACTAGGCATCCTATCACGATAACGTCAGAGAAAAACCGGCTGTCTTGGGGACAGCCGGTTTTTCTTTGTTCACTCAACAAATCCCCTCCATGATTTATTAAAGAATATGGCAGGTTTCTTGAATAATTGATTTCGAGATTTCTGCGTGTTTAGGGGTTCCGGGAAAAGGTTCTCAAAGTCCCTTTACCAGTAACCTGCCGAGCTCTGAATTTTTGAGAAAAGAAGGAAAAGAATTGTTTTACATTTGCATCTGTACGTGGCACATGGGACGATAGTAGTTAGATAGAATGACAACGAAAGAAGTAAAAGGGGTATGAAAATGAAATTAAGTGTATTGGATCAATCCCCTATCTTAACAGGGACAGACCCAAAAGAAGCCTTACAACAAACAACAGAACTCGCAAAGTGGACGGATAAGCTGGGATATCACCGTTTCTGGGTGTCCGAACATCATAGTACAAGCAGTCTTGCAGGGTCTGCACCTGAGATACTTGCGGCTCACCTGGCTGCTCATACAAAAAACATCCGCATTGGTACAGGGGGCGTATTACTCCCCCATTACAGTTCCTATAAAGTGGCGGAAGCCTTTCGAATTCTTGAAACCCTCCACCCTGACCGCATCGACCTTGGGGTAGGCCGGGCTCCAGGTGGAATGCCCAACGTCAATTTAGCATTGAACCGCGGGAAGCTGCCGAGTATTGAAGACTATCCATCTCAGGTAGAAGAGTTAATGGCTTATTTACACGGGCATGATCCGCACGGAATGGACATTTATGCGACCCCGAAAGGAGAAACAGCCCCACCCGTGTGGATGCTTGGATCAAGTGGCACCAGCGCACGTTTAGCTGCAGACTTAGGTGTATCCTACTCCTTCGCCCATTTCATCAATGGACGAGGAGGCATACGGGCAATGGATCGCTATCAGGATTATTTCACAACCTCTATGCAGCAGAGTAGTCCAGCCGGGAATGTTTCTGTATTTGTCGTCTGTGCAGAAACGGATGAGTATGCCGAATACCTTGCTGCAAGTTTGGATCTTGCTCTTCTCCAGATTGAACAAGGCGGGAAACGCACACATTTCCCTACTCCTGATGAAGCGCTCAACCATAAATACACCCTTTTCGAAGAAGAACGAATCCAAGATAACCGAAACCGAATGATTGTCGGCTCTGCCGATAAAGTAAAAGAAGAAATTGAACAATTGGCGGAAAGTTACAACGTAGATGAAGTGATCGTCAACACGATCGTCACTCCATTTGAAGATCGTTTACGCTCCTACGAACTCCTGGCTGATGCCTTTCAATTAAGTCACTCCCAAACCACGATGACCTAACGTCATCGTGGTTTTTTTATTCCCTATTATTCAACTAAATGGCAGGATTGTGGAAGACTTGATTTCGAGACTTTCGTTGGAGTTTAGGGGCTCCGGGAAAAGATTCGCTTTCCGTGGGCGAGTGATGAGCCTCCTCGAGCTAACGCTCTGCGGGGTCTCATCTACCACGCACTTCCCACAGGAGTCTCACCGTTTCCCTCCGCCCCTTTGCCATATGAGGTTCTCGAAATCCCTCTTATATTAC
>NZ_JAYLVQ010000018.1:0-4567 GCF_035818575.1 Halobacillus sp. HZG1 | reverse complement strand
GAGAATCTATTCCATGGTAAAGGGGCGGAGGGAAACGGTGAGACTCCTATGGGACGTGTGGGACAGGTGAGACCCCGGAAGGCGTAGCCTGAGGAGGCTCACCGCCCGCCCCATGGAAAGCGAACCTTTTCCCGGAGCCCTAAACTCTCACAAAAATCTCGAAACTGAGTCTTCAAGAAACCTGCCAGTTTGCTTAAGAAGGGGTGGAAGAGAAAAGGTGCCGTTCTTGTAGGAACGGCACCTTGATTTGTATGAAAGTATGATTTCCGTATGTACGGGTTGGAATTAAGGCTGGGAGCTGTATTCCTCTTCCATTTTACGCTCGACTTCTTTCTCATCATCAAGCTCTGTATCAAACAGATGATCCCAGTCATCGTTGTCAATCATATCGATTTGAGCTTCTACCAGCATACGAAGTCTTGTTTTGAAAACTTTCGCCTGTTTTTTCATGTCTTCTACTTCGATATTAATGCGACGGGATTTTTCAAGAGCTTCATTGATGATACGATCGGCGTTTTTTTCTGCTTCTTTCACGATTAGTTTCGATTCTTTGTTCGCACTGTTTTTTACGTCTTCTGCGGTTTCTTGAGCGACGAGAATCGATTTATTGAGCGTCGTCTCGATATCGTTGAAGTGACCCAGACGCTCGTTCAACTGACTGACTTCGCGTTCAAGCTCTTTCTTCTGACGTATGACGATTTCATAATCTTTGATGACTTGATCAAGAAACTCATTGACTTCATCTTCATCATATCCTCTGAAACCGCGAGTGAATTCTTTGTTATGAATATCCAGTGGTGTTAATGGCACACCATCCACCTCCCCAAAACATCTATCTATCTTAATAAATTCGACAGGAACCTACGTTATCCTTCTTTGCTGCTGCATTAATTTAATTTTGATGTCATCACTTTATATTTCTCTTTCTTTGTCTCACCCAGCACTTCATCCAGACGGCTCCTCCCTTTTCCACGTAAAGAAATGAGATCGCCTTCCTCTAATAAAAATGAAGCATCTTCTACGGTACGGAAATTGACCTTCACCTGTCCTGCTTCAATAAACATGGATGCCTTATTGCGTGACATCCCGTAAATTTCCTTAACCATAACATCCAGGCGTAACGAAGAAACAGTCATTTGTTTCGTAGCCCAAGTTTCATTGCTCACTATACGCGCAGATAATGGCTTTTCTTCAAACTGTACATTGGAACGTTTAATACCGGTTAAGTTCATTTTAATATAGTCACTGATTTCAGAGGCTGCTGTAATTTGAATCGTGCCCTCCTGCACAACGAGGTCCCCCATTTTCTCTCTGCGAATCCCCAACGACATAAAAGCACCCAGAACATCCCGATGCTCAAGCGTAACAAACTTTTGAGGATAAGGTGCTTCGAGAAGCGTCAACTGAAAGTCACTTTTTTCAATGATTTCATAATCCGGAGCAATGATCGCTCGTTTGCGTTCACTTCCTTCAGCCCCGCCTTCCAATCCGTAAATCAGATCCGGGTCATTCCCCATAAGCGCCTTCATAATCATTTGTTCCCTCGGATCGAGGAAATCTGTCAGCTTCCGCTGATATTTAAGAGACACATCTTCACGAAAAGATAAGACTTGATCTATAAATGGCTTTTCTTCTTTACGAAAATGCTGATAGATATCCACCTAAAAAACCTCCATAATTACCAAAAGGAACAGATGTGAGAACATAGATGTGCTCTCTGATCTGTTCCTCGACTTATAATCCCATAATGATGTAATATAATTCGCCTAACCCTGCTCGCGCAAAGTTCAGGACGAGAATGGCCACAATCGGCGAAATGTCAATCATCCCAAGTGGAGGAATGATCTTTCGGAAAGGTTCCAGGAATGGCTCAGCCAACCGGGAAAGAACTTCACCGAAACTGGATTCACGTGCCCCAGGGAACCAGGACATTAAAATGTAGATGATGAGAATCCAACTATAAATTTGTAGTGCAGTCATTAAAATCTGAAACAAAAACGCCATGTCTTACCACCTTCTGTTAATATCATCGTCTTCTTGAGCAATCATTTCAGAAATAGACCCTGAAATTTCAACGTTATCAGGAGTACAAAGAAATGTTTGAGTTCCAAGTTTCTGAATATCTCCACCTATAGCATATACCGTTCCGCTTAAAAAATCTACAATCCGCTTTGCCTGATGATGGTCGACACGTTGTAAATTGATAACAACAGCCCGCCGGTTCACCAGCTGATCAGCGATATCCTGAGCTTCATTATAGCTGCTCGGCTCACTCAATACCATTTTTGATGAGGACTTAGCACTTTTCAAACTGACAACATTGCCCGGTTCCTGTTTCTTCGCCCCTCGTTGACGCTGGGCAGAATCTTCTTCGTAATCATCTTCCACTTCTTCTTCAATGTACTCGTATTCATCATCCAACGTGAAAAACGAACGAAATTTATTTTTCATGCTCATTTTCATCACCTCTGATTTTATTTATTCACCGACAAGACTGGAGCCAAGACGGATATGTGTTGCTCCTTCTTCAATCGCCAGTGCAAAGTCGTTGCTCATTCCCATGGATAAATATTCACAAGGGGCGTGACGATAACCTTTATCCCTGATGCGATCCCTTAATGCCCTCAATTGGCGGAACACGCCACGTAGTTTCTCTTCGTCTTCCGTATGTGGGGCCATCGTCATCAGTCCTACCACTTTAACATTTTCATATTGACTCAATGCTTCTATGAAAGATTCGACCTCTGAAGCTGCTAACCCATGTTTGGATTCTTCTTCACTTATGTTGACCTGAATGAAACATGGAACCGGGCAGCTGGCCCTTTTGTTAATTTCTTTTGCCAGTGACTTCCGGTCAAGGGAATGGATCATAGAGATTTGTCCAATTACCTCTTTTACTTTTCTTGACTGCAACGTCCCAATAAAATGCCAGGTTGCCTGATCACCGATTTCCTCGTATTTTTCCAGAAGGCCTTCTTTCCTGTTTTCCCCAAGATGTTTGATTCCTGCATCCAGCGCTTCCTGTGCACGTTCAGTAGTAACGTATTTGGTAACAGCTATAAGAGTGATTTCATTTTTAGCTCGTCCACTATTTTTACAAGCCTGTTCTATTTGTTGATCTATTTTTGCTAAGTTATCTTCAACCGACATGTTAGAACTCCTTCCCGCTCACAAAGTCCGAAGCGTGATAAACCCAAGCATACGCCCCGTCCTTCCTTGATCGCGCCGGTGGGAATAAAACGTTTGATCTTCCTCGTATGTACAAAAACCAGTCATTTGAATATGTTCTTCCTTCAAGCCTTCCTCGATCATCATTTTCTGGTGAAGAACTTTCAGGTCTAATTGATATTTCCCTTTTCCTTTACTCATCACACATTCTTTTTTGTAGTTTTCAGGAATGAAGCTTATCACACGGTCATCGACTTCATAGTGTTTCCTACCAATGGAAGGACCAATGACAGCCTGTATATTTTCGAGCTTACACCCTTTTTCCTGAAGCGCCCGGATCATCTTCCCTGCCATCCCGTTTACTGTTCCCTTCCACCCAGCATGGGCAATACCTACCCATCCTGATTCTGAATCAGAAAAATATAACGGTACGCAGTCCGCATAAAAAGCCCCGAGTACCAGATTTTTCTCATTGGTTATCAATCCATCAACGTTGGCGACGGCGGTTTCTAAGGAAGTCGTACCCGCACCGGCATCCCTCTGATCTACGGCAGCGACTTCGGTGCCATGAACCTGTTCACCGATCACCCATCTTGAAAGTGGAATGCCGATTTCCTCAGCAAGCGCTCGTCTATTCTTCAACACATCTTCCTTTTTATCAGATACATGGAGCCCCATGTTCAGTGAATCAAAAGGGGCTTCACTATGTCCCCCTTGACGTGTTGTCAATCCTGCAGTCACATGCTGGTGGGAATGAAAACAAGTCATCTGTCTAAGGGAATGTGATTGGAAAGGTTCCATTTGAACACCACCTCAATTTCACTCCATTTTAACACATTTTTCATCCAATTTCTTCTCTTATTCGTCTGATTCTGTCTTTTGTACCGTAGAAATGCTTTTGTAACCATTTTTTTTCACTAAAATGACATCAGCCCCGATGTTGATAATTTGATCCCAAGGAATCGTCATCTCTTCTTCCTTCCCAAATAGCCCCATCGCTTTTCCTTTCATTGTGAGAACAAGCCCCTTAAGCCTGCCTCTTTGTGTATCGATATCAAGGTCACTGATATAGCCCAGGCGTTCTCCTGTTTCCATAGCAATGACATCTTTCATCTGCAGTTCTGTGATTTTCATTTCTCCTCACTCTCCTTACTCCCACTATATGCATAGAATCAATAAATTAGAAAACAGACAAATCGATTCCACCCATTTACTCAAACCCTTATTAATGTATATGGCAGGTTTCTTGAAGACTCAGTTTCGAGAAGTTTGTTGAGTGGATGGGGCTACGGGGAATAGCTCGCTTTCCGCGGGAGCGCGATGAGCCTCCTCAGGCTGACGCCTTCCGGGGTCTCACCTAGCACTCTTTTCCCGCAGGAGTCTCGCCATTCCCCTCCGC
>NZ_JAYLVQ010000017.1:0-10731 GCF_035818575.1 Halobacillus sp. HZG1 | reverse complement strand
AGCAGGAGCTCTCAGCTTTTATGGAAAAATACAACAATAGAAGAATCAAATCTAAATTAAGGATGAGCCCGGTTCAGTTCCGCGATAAATATCAAGCAACAGCTTAACTACATAGTGTCCAATTTTATGGGGTCAGTACACAGTCCGAGGAGGCTCACCGCGCTCCCGCGGAAAGCGAGTCATTCCCCGCAGCCCCCATGCACTCAACAAACGTCTCGAAACTGAGTCTTCCACAATCCTGCCAGTTAGTTGAATAAAGAGGAGTAATTGAGGGTATGGTACATATACTTTAATTGACAAATTATTTTAACTATTCTTATAATACGTGTAAGCATAAACAGGGAGTGATCAGCAGTGGAAGCTCGCCCCGTCCGCAAACAGCCTGGACTCAGCAAGTATCAGTTAATACTTATATCCGCCATCATGGTAGCTGCATTCTTATCTCTATCCATGATTACGAAAAATTTCAATTATACGCTAGCTTCTTTGATTACAGTCGTAGTGATAAACTTCAGTATCTCACTAAAAACTCTCCGCCTACAAAGAAAAAGAGCCTATAAACCCTGACTTTAAACGTCTGGATCTATAGGCTCTTTTTCTTTTCTTCTATCTTGTTGCTTCTTTTGCTTAATGACATGTAGTTCAAGCTTTCCTCCATATGCTGGTCAATCAGCTGAAGCAAGCGTGACAAGTCTTTATTCTTTAATGCTTCGAGCAATAGTTCATGTTCTTTGAATCGCTGTTCTTCGTACAGATCTTCATCTACGAACACATCATACAACATTAAATACACATTAATTTGATTGAGAATTCGTTCTGTAAAGTCAATCAAAAACGTATTTTTCGTCTTTAAAGCAAGGGTCATATGAAATTGTTTGTTTACATCCAGGTACTCCAGAATATCACGGGTTTCGTAGGTTTTTCTTTCATGTTCAATCCATTCTTCCAACTGAAAAAAATCTTCTTCGTTCATCTGGTCGTAAATTTGTTCAAGGGTCATTTTTTCTAAATGACGCCTCATATCAAAAGCCTGCCTTATTTCTTCAATCGTTGGTTCAACAACGAAGGCACCCCGATTGGAGTAAATTTTGACTAATCCCTCTTCTTCCAGCTTTTTCATTGCATTCCGAATAGGGGTGCGCGAAACTTGGAGTTCTTTTCCGATCATGTTTTCAACAAGTTGAGTACCTGGTGGTAAATGACGAAACAAAATATGATTCTTCAAGTATTCGTAGACGTCATCCGTTCTGGATTGGCGCTCATTGAGCGTATCAGTAAACGTTCGGTTCTGGATGTTATCCCACCTTTTATGCCAGACGTTTAAAGTTTTCACCAAGAATTTCATTCATTGAGTGAACCGTAATGAATGCTTGTTCGTCTATCGCAGTCATATATTTTTTTAGACGCGTGTAGTCCTTACGGCTGAGAATTGTTGTAATAACTTCTTTATCTTCTTGATTGAAAGCTCCTTTAGCCTGGTGGATCGTAGCTCCTCTCCCAAGCTGGTTGACGATGAAATAACGGACTTGTTCACTTTCACGACTAATAATGACAATCTCTTTATTGTCTTCAAATTGTTGCAGCATGTAGTCAATAACCAGACCATTCAGGATGACACCGAAAAATGCGTACATTCCGACAGTTGGTCCAAATAGAAAAATGGATGACGTTGCAATGGCAATATCAGAGAACAAGACGCCTTTTCCAACCTCAATGGAAAAGAATTTATTCAGGATCATAGCAAGGATATCTGTTCCGCCGGTAGAGGCTCCCTGATGGAACACAAGCGCCATTCCTGACGCCGCTATGATTTGGCCGATGATCAATTGAATGAGAAGGTCGTTACTTAAAGCTTCCTGCATAGGGAAGAATGCTTCCAATCCCCATACCATAAAGGACAGAGCAAAACTTGCATAAATGGTCTTCAGACCAAATTGAAAGCCTAGGAATATAAAACCAACAATAAATAATATGATGTTCAAGATGATCATGATCATTCCTAATGAAAGATCAGGAATGACTTTATTCAGAACGATCGAAGCACCACTTACTCCTCCTGTGGCAAGATCATTTGGTGAGAGGAAAAAATGGACATTGATGGCAACTCCAAGCGCACCTAAGTTCATTAACAGAAAAGACCATACTTTTTTCAGCATCAGAAAGCCTCCTTTTTATGTGGAAATAAGTTAGAATTTGTCGAACGAAATTGTAGTACAATCGGGATTATAGAGCCCATATATACGTTTGTAAACAGCTTTGACTGTAAAAAAATAATTTATTTTTTGTAAGCGGTTGAACTTATAATTTTCTAATAAATAAAGGGGTCTGATGGCTGAAATTTCGCAATTTGATGAAATCTAACCCCATATAAAGAATAAAGCAATATTTTGATATCAAGGTTTACGTTAGTTTAATTTTGTCGAATTTGTCCTCCCTTCACCTCGATCATCTAAAATACAGATAAAAAAATCATCATCCGTGGTGGATGATGATTTTCCGAGATTTCTATTTAGGTAACTTGACGGTAACCTTTGTACCTGATCCTTTTTGACTTTCGTACGAAATTTCTCCATTCAGGTCTGAGACAATTTTCTTTGTCACCATCACACCCAAACCGGTACCTTTTTCTTTAGTTGTAAAGAAAGGTTCCCCTATTTTCGCAAGTTCTTGTGGGGTTAATCCAGGTCCATTATCTCTAACGGAAAGCGTTAGATGGGAGCTGGCCATTTGGATGCTTACACGAACCTCTCCTCCTAGATCCACAGCGTCAATTGCATTTTTGACAAGGTTGATAAGGATTTGGTTCAAGCGCTTGGGTTCCGTTTCGAATTTGTCCTGGATAGGATCGCAATCGAAGAGAAGATAGATTTGTTTTTCATTCGCTTCTGGTTCTAACAGACGCAACACATAGGAAACCAGTTGCTCAGGGTCTACCTGCTCCAGCTGAATGGACGATTTCGGCTTAGACAACATCATAAAGTCCTGCACGATAGCCTCTATGCGATTAACTTCATCAAGAATGATTTCCTGGTAGTTATCCCTTAATTCAGGATTGGCTGCACCAATTTGAAGGAATCCTTTAATCGCAGTCAGTGGGTTCTTAATCTCATGGGCAATACCAGCTGACATTTGCGTAATTGTGGACAATTGTTGAGATTTTTCCTTAAGTTCTAACATCTCTTTGTATCCTGTCACGTCCTCATGAATACCAAGGACATAAGAGTTTCCGTAATACTCGACAGGGAAGCCTTTTGTACGAATCCATTTCGTTTTTTCATTAGGGCCTGTAAGACGATATTCGATTTCGCTTTCTTTTTTTGCCATTTCATCTAGAGCTGTCCTCAAAGAAGCCCGATCTGCTTCATGAACTTTTTCCATCAACGAATTCGGATCGAGAAATGCTTCCCGGCGGGGCACCCCGAACATTTCCTTAAAAGCTGGGCTGACATAATGCAGCTCCTTAAAATCCGGCCGGCTGATCCAAAAGACGTCTTTAATGTTATTCGCAAGTAAGGCAAACCTTTCTTCCGACGCCCTTAAAGCTTTTAATTGATTCTTGTATTCTGTTATATCTTGAAGGAAAACAGTGATTCCCATTTCCGTTGGGTGAACCGTGACTTGAACATCTGTATTGGTTTTCTCGAGATAGCCTTCGAACTCTACAGTTTCCTGGGTTTCCATCGCTCTTAAATACTGTTGAAAGAAATAGTAGTGTTCACGAATCGGAAAGATATCCCACAACTTCTTAAAATAATTCTGTAAGAAAGGAATTTCGGTCATTTCTTCCATTTTCGGATTGGCATACGTAACTTCCCAGTTGTGATTGATCAATGCAAGGCCGTGTGGGAATTTATCGACCAGATGCATCATTCTCTTTTTCATAGGGGAAGACTCCGATCCAAACGTTTGTATCATATTCCGATGGTGCTGATATCCAACAGATTGATTCAATGAAAATGTGGCTTCTTTTTGCTTATTCGAAGAGAGAGTCATGGAAGCAGGGCCGTCGTCGAGCATCCCTTTTATACTTTTCAAGGAAAAAGCAATCTGACCATTCGTCAGATGAACCATCTTGCATTGATATTTATGCTTGTTCGCATCAGTCAACTGAACAGACGATTCTCTGAGACCATCTGTAAGAAGACTATGCAGAACCTGTTGTAGTCGTTGTTGTCCTGTGTGACCAAAACTATGGATCCACTGAGAGAATGACATGTCCGACTCTTCAAGTTGAAGTGTTCCTTGCATCTGCTGATTAAGCGTAACCGTTTGTAGACGCAAATCCAGTAAACATGCAGGTGTACCATTCAAACTTAGAACATCCAAAATTTCACCGCTATGCACTTGGTCAGAATACCTCTCTCTAATTACCAATATTAAGACCTCTTTCCTTTTTGCCGTTCAATATTTTCCAGTACGGTTATCATTATAACGTAAGCCTTAACAATTTTGAATATTTTCAAAACAATTCACACATTATTTTTCTATTTACTACAAATTATGAGACAGAAGACAAGTTTATGATCATTTTCTTGTTTCTTTTCAACCTTCGATACTTCTCCACAGTGTTAAGGAAGCATAACTTAAATACGGTTCCCATTCCTTACTCCAATGTTCCATCTGCTCGTATGTCGGTTTATTTTCCAAGCCAAAATAAAACTTCAATGCATTTTGTATTCCAATATCAGCTTTTGGAAAAAGGTTCGGTCGACCAACTCCGAACATCATCCAGTTTTCTGCTGTCCAAGGCCCAATGCCTCTGACCTTTACCAGTTGCTTCATAATCTCCTCATCTGATTCATTCGCTAATGCTTCCAAATCCAGCTTTCCATCCACAATTAAACGTGAGGTATCAATGACATATTCTGCTTTTCGCTGACTGAATTGTAATTCTCTCAATGTTTCATAAGGAGTCTCTGCAACAGTTTGAGGATCTGGATAAAACCATACTCCGTCCTTTTTTGTCCCCAGTGTTTCCACAAAACGAGTGCTCAACGTATATGCGAATTTCATATTCAACTGCTGGTGGATGATGACTTTCATCAAACAGTCATAGAGGTGAAAATCTTTCACAATTGGTGTCCCCGGGTGTGCTTGAAACATGGTTTTCAAACTTGTATCTAAGAAATGGTGGTGTACTTTTTCTATATCTATATTCCATTGAAATAAATCAGATATGTGGGAGAGCAACGCTTCTTTGTCTTCCTCACTGTCACTCGAGACTTCAAAAGAAGGATCAGCGGTTGTGCCGAGCCCTTGGACACGGACAATGTGATGATTCCCTTCTAATTTCACTGGAACATCCACCCACCGCTCTTCTCTGTTCAAACGGGTTAGAGGGTCAAATGCCCATCGAAGTAATGTGTAATCAAAATCATAAAAAGTGTTTGCTTTAAACTTTTCTTTCCACAAACTGTTTTTCCTCCCTTTTGTCGGACGATTTGTTTATATTTTGTTAAGAATGGGAACTATGCCCTAATATCCTCTTTTACTCATTTCCAACTTCATCCCTTTTCAAACATTCTTCTACATCCACATACATATGTCCACCCACTGTTTTCGATTTAATTTCTCTTCCATATCCATCCCTCATTAGAAAGGAAAAACCACTACACGGGGTGTGCAGTGGTTTAGACTCAGAGTCCCCAGACAGGCGCGGGAACCATCTGTTTGATCATAAGATCATTCAAACTTCCAAAACTATATCCTCTTTTTCTTAGTTCATCAATCAGTTGAGCCAAGGCTTCCGCATTATCTTGAGAAACGGTGTGCAGCAGGATGACAGCGCCTGGGTGAATTTGGTCGATAACACTCCTATAGGCATATTCCCATCCTTGTTGTTTGTCTGTCTCCCAGTCCACAAAAGCAAGAGACCAAAAGGCATGAGTGTATCCAAATTCTTTCGCCCACCCTAAAGTTTCCTCATTAAAGGTTCCGCGCGGCGGACGAACGAAAGTCATCACTTCCTGATCGGTCAACTCTTTGACAGCTTCGTCCACCCTTTCTAACTCCTGCTTCATTTTTCCCTTCGATACTTTTGTGAAATCAGGATGGCTCCAGGAATGATTCCCAATTAAATGCCCTTCCTTCGCCATCCGTTTTAAAAGGTCAGGTGCACTTTCAATATAATGACCGGTGACAAAAAAAGTGGCCGGCACACCCTTATCCTTTAATACATCGAGGACTTGACCGGTGTACCCTTGTTCATAGCCATTGTCAAAGGTCAAATAAACAATCGGGTCACCCGAAGGGTCCACATAAAACCCATCATACTTTTCAATCATCGGCCCATACCTTCCCACATCAGGTACAGAACCATCTTTCTTCTTACTGAAACCCCAGCCTTCAGCCAAGGTCTGATTTGGCAAAGTCAAGAGGACTAACACCAGTACTAAGGCAAAAGTTCTTTTCCACATAACGGACCACTCACTTTTTTCTTAGTATGTGTGGACTTTTGATGAATATAAAAAAAGGCAGGTGGGAAAATTACCCACATGCCTTTTATAAAAATAGCGATGCTGCCCATCCGAAGATGAAGAGTGGAATATTAAAATGTAAGAATGTCGGCACACAAGTATCCCAAATATGATTGTGCCTTCCATCTGCATTCAATCCGGATGTCGGACCAAGTGTACTGTCAGACGCAGGAGAACCAGCATCACCTAAGGCTCCAGCGGTTCCAATTAAAGCAGCTGTTGCCATTGGTGAGAATCCGGCTGACAAACAAATGGGTACGAAAAGTGCGGCCAATATCGGAATGGTGGCAAAAGAAGAACCGATACCCATAGTTACGATTAAGCCGACTAGAAGTAGTAAGAACGCGATGAATGCTTGATTATCACCAAGATAGGCGGAACTGACTTCGACAAGAGCGGATACAGATTCTGTTTCTGTCAGAACGTTTGCATATCCTGCTGCTACTAACATAACAAAAGCGATGAAACCCATCATACCTATTCCTTCATTCATTACCTTGTCTCCTTTATAATAAGGCACGACCCGGAAGATGAACATAAGGATGATTCCTGCGAGTGCAGCTAAAATAAGGTTCTGCCAAACCGCTTGAATCACTAAGGTGACAATGATGGCGACTATTGTCCAGAAATGTTGAAGGTTGAACTTGGCTGGTTGTACTTTCTCTACTTCAAACCCGTTTCCCTCTGTGGCTACATCCGGCAATTCACGTTTTTTCCGATACGTAATAAAAATAGCAATGAAAAGACCAACAATCATCCCTGATCCTGGAATGATCAAAGATTGAGCGATCGATCCGATGCCAAGGTCGATTCCACTGCTGCTCATGGATGATTGAATCGTTTCGTGGAAGATGTATCCAAACCCGACCGGCAACATCACATAAGGTGCTTTCAAACCAAAGGTCAACGCGGCCGCAACTGCACGGCGGTCCAATTTCATTTCATCAAATAATTTCAGTAATGGTGGAATTAAAATAGGAATAAAAGCGATGTGTACAGGGATTACATTCTGGGACAAGCTCGCCACAAATGCGATGACTAGTACCATCATTGTTCGTTTATCCTTTAAAACTCGAAGCAGATAGCCAATCAGCAATGAAGTAATCCCCGAATAGCTGATCGCTACAGCAAAGGCTCCTAATAGTATATAACTAAGCGCTACGCTCGCCTGTTCGCCCATACCGCCGACAAGCAATTCTAATGAACTCACTAAAGTCTCCCCGTTCATGAGTCCTGCGGTCAGCCCTGCGGCAAGAATAGCGATAATGACATTCACACGTAATAAACTTAAGACTGTCATTACCAGGACAGAGACAACAACTGCCCATGCCATAAAGCATTCTCCTCTCATTCTTTTCATGCATTAACGATTTATCATGATAAAGCACGAACGCAAAAAAATCAACCCTCAAAATAATTGAGAGTTAATTCTAACGATTCACTGTTTATTCCATGTTCTTTTCAAGGTCTTCCAACATGGAAATAAGACGATCGATATCTTCAACAGAAGTTTCTTCCGGGTCTAACTTTTCAATACGTCCCATAAAATCCGCCAGGCGCACTTTGAGATCCTCGATTCTTTCTTGTTGTGACATTCCTCTGCACCTCTTTTCTGTATCATTCACGTTTTAACCACGTCCATCATAGTACATGTCAAAAGACCTGTCCACAAAGAAGAAATCCCCCCACCACTAATGCTATAATGCTTGGTAGAACATATAGGAGGACGAACTCATGTCATTAGACGATTTTAATTCTTACTTAGAAGAAAACCCAATAATCAGGTTATTAGTAATAGCAGCGATACTTTTTGTAGTTGTTCTCATCCTCCGTAAAGTCATTCATACATTTTTCAAAAAAACGGACTTTATTGAGGAAAGAAAAGAAAACACTCTCGAATCCATGCTCAACTCCATCATCAGTTATACAGCACTTATAGGTTTCATATTTGTCATCCTTGATGAATTCATTTCTATTGAAAGGCTGCTTGCTGGGGCTGGAGTCATCGGAATTATTGTAGGTATTGGTGCTCAAAGTTTGATCAAAGACTTTTTTGCTGGGCTGTTCTTTCTATATGAAAAGCAGCTTCATAAAGGGGACTTCATTTCGGTCAACAACACCTTCCACGGTACAGTGGAGGACATTGGCCTCCGGTTCTTAAAGGTCCGTCAATGGAGTGGAAAGTTACTCACCATAAGCAATGGTCAAATCAAAACGATTGAAAATTATAACTTTGAATACATGCGCGTGATTGAAAAGGTGACGACAAGCTTTCATCAAGACCCTAAACAAGCGTATCAAGTCTTAGAAAAAGCTTGTGAGCGTTTAAATGAAGAATTACATGAATACTTGAAGAAAGATTTGACGGATAAGCCTTATGAACCTTTTCAAGTATATGGGATGTCTTCTTTGAACCACGAACACCGGGGTTATGAATACACAGTCGTCGGTGTGGTCAATGACTTAGTTTACTGGACGGCAGCAAAAAAAACGCGCCTCATTCTTGCTGAAGAATTGTTTGAAAACAACCTCTTCATGGCAGAACAGCGCGTCGAATTGAGTTCATCTGGTCATGAAGACCATCATTTCACTTCAAATGAAAAGCTCACGTGATCTTGGATCGGGATCCATGCCCCGATTCCCTGTCTCGTGACATTTTTTACGTTCAACGTTTTTTTCGAACCTTTGAGCTGAATGTAAACATCCCCAAAGGTCACTTCCCCTTTTTCATTCACAGCTGGTGCATAAGCATGCAGAATACCCACTTTGTTCGTTGGTACACCATAGGTATTGTTTTGCTTCGTCCCTTTACCAATAACGGTATTGAATGAAAGTGGAAGCTTTGTGTTCTTTTGTGCTTCCAGAAGAATAAGCTTCATCATTTGGTCGCTGTGACTAATTCTTGATGTGAGACCACCTTTGATCTGCTTTTCTTCTTTTTGGACATAACTCAGCTTTTCTGTCTGCTTTCCACCATGGTTGCTGTATTCATTCGTATTGATCTCCTGGTATTCCCAATTGATATTCGTTTCTTTGGATTCGTAAGCAAGCGGCCATCGTCCTAAAAAAATCTCGCCTCTGTAACCAATAGCGAACGGAGATGGTTTTAATGATGTTTCATTCAACATCTCAATCAACTGCGGATTCGTCACTCGAATGTTCGTATCTTCCATTAATTCTTTCGTGATTTCTTCCTCTTCCAGCAATTCTTGATCATCTGTCGAATTCGGATACGTGTTGTCCTTAGATATGTTCAGCACATGATTCGGAATCGCACTTTCTTTTTCTGCTTTCTTATTTTCAGCTGATATCGATCCAGCACTGATGAACATGAAGATCCCAATAAATATGATCAGTCCTAACCATTTTCTTTTCACATCATGGGCCACCTTTCTTTTTTTCTATTTTGTGAAAAATGGCCCGGACTATACACAGGGAATCAAGAAAGCATCTTGTTCATAACGTGATTCGCCTTCCCATCGAAAAACTGAATGAAAGGTCCGATCAGGACAATAATAATCACGGTACCGATTCCAATCGGTCCTCCCAGGACTAAAGCAAGTACAAGTGCAAAGACTTCTGTCAACGTTTTTGCCGTTCTTAAACTGAAGCCGAACCTCTTCTGCAAAGCAACCATGAAGCCATCAATAGGGTTCAGAGAAAACTTCGGCTGTAAGTATAAAGAAACTCCAAAAGCAATGATTGCAATCCCGCCAACCAGCACCGTCAATTGAATCCAAAAAGATGCGAGACCGAAAGTATCGAAAACCGATAACATCCAAAAATCAATGAATTGTCCAATGACAAAGATGGTGATAACCGCCAATAAATCCGGCTTTTCCTTGGCAATGATAGCGTTTGTAAAAATCAGCATAGCCCCGATAATAATGACCCAGCTCCCCACAGTAAAACCAATGGTCTCAGACAGGCCGACATTAACAGCATCCCAAGCGCCAGCGCCGAGATCTGATTTGATTGTTAAGGTGATCCCAAGGGAAATGATGATTAACCCGATCAAATAAAAGAAAGCTTTAACAAAAATATTCCTCATTCCATCTCTCTCCTCTTTCTTGTATGTATGGCCAGACAAAACTGTTGGCACTTCAACATTTATTTCACTATATGGCAGGTTTCTTGAAGACTCAGTTTCGAGGCTTTTGTGTGGTTCTAGGAGCTCCGGGAAAAGGTTCGCTTTCCATGGGGCGGGCGGTGAGCCTCCTCAGGCTACGCCTTCCGGGGTCTCACCTGTCCCACA